>JBEEJP010000005.1:0-28436 GCA_041169125.1 Pseudomonadota bacterium | reverse complement strand
ATGTTGCCCGGCGCTGTGGTGTGGCCCCGTTTGTCGTTGGACCAACTCACCACCGAAATGTCGCAATGTGCGGGTGTGATTGGTGTGGACAGTGGCTTGAGCCACATTGCGGTGGCCCTCGATTTGCCTCACGTGCAAATTTACAACTTCGACACCGCATGGCGCACAGGCCCCGAAGGTTTGACACGTCAACGCAGCGTGGTCGATTGCCCCACACCCAGTGTGGATGCGGTGTGGGAGGCGTGGCAAACCTGCTGGCACGCGCAAGGTGCTACGCCATGAGTGCTGTGACACGCGCAGCGTTGTCTGTGTACAGCTTGGCGATGTGGGCCTTGCAACCCTTGTTGCGCCGCAAGCTGCAGCGCCGAGGCCGTGAAGAGCTTGGCTATTTGCAAGCCATCGAGGAGCGCTTTGGCCACTACACGCAGCCTGCGAACGAAGGGGGCTATGTGTGGGTACATGCCGTGTCTTTGGGCGAAACACGCGCTGCGGCTGTGTTGCTGCAAGCGCTGCGTGTTGCGCAACCGGGCATCCGCATCTTGCTCACCCACGGCACCGCCACGGGGCGTGCACAAGGTGTGAGCCTGCTGCAAGACGGTGATGTGCAAGTGTGGCAACCGTGGGACACGCCTGCCGCCGTGCAACGATTTTTGGCGCACTTCAAACCGCGTGTGGGCATCATCTTAGAAACCGAGTTGTGGCCCAACTGGGTGGCGCAATGCCACCAAGCCCATGTGCCGCTGGTGTTGGTCAATGCACGCATGAGCGCCAAGAGCATGCGCCAAGCGCAGCGCTTGGCTTGGCTCTCGCGCCCTGCCTACCAAGGCTTGTCGGTGGTGCTCGCCCAAACACAAGCCGATGCTGAGCGCTTGGGCGCCTTGGGTGCCAAGGTCGATGCCGTGTTGGGCAATTTGAAATTCGATGCCAAGCCTGATGCCACGCAACTCGCCTTGGCGAAGTCTTGGAAGCAAGGTTTGCATCAACCCGTGGTGTTGTTCACCAGCTCACGCGAAGGCGAGGAGGTCATGTGGCTGGATGCGCTGCATGCCTTGAATGAAACGTCACACACACCCGTCCACTGGTTGATCGTGCCACGTCACCCACAACGCTTTGACGAAGTGGCGGCGCTGTTGATGGCGCGAGGTTGGCGCGTGTCGCGTCGCAGCCAGTGGCGTGATGGGCCAGACCCAGAGGGGCAGGCTGAGCCCAAGGCCAACACCGTTTGGCTAGGCGACTCGCTCGGGGAAATGGCCTTGTATTACGGCCTGTCTGATGTGGCGTTGTTGGGCGGTAGCTTTGCCCCGTTGGGTGGACAAAACCTGATTGAAGCCACCGCTTGCGCTTGCCCTGTGGTCATGGGGCCGCACACGTTTAACTTTGCGGAGGCGGCGCAGTTAGCCCAAGAGGCGGGCGCAGCGGTGCGTGTAGAAGACATGCCTCACGCGGTACGCAAAGCTTTAGACCTTGTCACGACGACCCGCGAGCATGAACGCACGCACGTGCAAGCCTGTTTGGCATTTGCACAAGCCCACCGTGGGGCAGCACAACGTACGGCACAAGCGCTGCTGCCGTACTTGACACCGAATTAAGGTGCGAGCAAGTCGTTGATCGGCTGCAAATCGGCAGGCGTCAACGTGCCAGCAGCTTGGCGCAATTTCAGGTTGGTCACCAACACGTCGTAGCGTGCCTTGGCTAAGTCACGCTTGGTTTGGTAGAGCTGGCTTTGCGAGTTCAACACGTCGATGTTGATGTTCACGCCCACCGAGTAACCCAGCTTGTTGGCATCCAACGCGCTTTGGCTAGAGGCTTCAGCCGCTTCATAGGCCTTGACTTGGCTCAGACCCGCCATCAGACCAAAGTAGGCCGTGCGCGTGGCTTGTGCGGTGGCACGGCGGGCGTTCTCGTAATCGGAGCGCGCTTTGTCTTCCAAGGCCAAGGTTTCCTTCACGCGGTACATGGTGGTGAAGCCTGCAAACAGCGGCATGTTCAATACGACGGCTGCAGATGGGTTAAAGATGTGTGTTCCTGATGTACTGGTCGCGCTGCCATCCACGTTACGAATGCCGGAGTAAGACACCTGCGCATCTATCGTGGGCTTGTGGCCCGCTGTGGCTTTGTTGACCTCTTGCGACGCAATCTCTAAACCCAGTTGGGCTTGACGCACAGCAGGGCTGCTGGCCTCAGAGAGGGTCACCCAAGCGTTGACATCTTCCTTAGGCGGTTCGACCAATTTGCTGTTGTTGGCAAGGCGTTTAGGTTGGGCGTTGCTCAATCCCACAGCCAAGTCAAGGGCGAGGCGCTTGATGCGCAGATCGTTTTCGCCTGCAATTTCTTGTGCGGTGGCCAAGTCAAAGCGTGCCTGTGCATCACGCACACCGGTGATGGTGGCGTTGCCGACTTCGAAGTTGCGCTTGGCCGAGGCGAGCTGTTCACCGACCGCTTGCTTTTGTGCTTGAACCAACGCCAAGGTGTCTTCGCTGGTGAGCACATCAAAATAGGCTTGCGTGACACGCACCAGTAAATCTTGCTCTGCTGCTTCGTATTGGGCAGCGGCCTGTTGCAACAAGGAGCCACCTTGACGGTAGGCGGCCCATGCTGCGGGACGATAGATGGGTTGCACGAGAGTGACTGCTCCAGCACCTGTGCCGTACAGACGCGGGTTGGGTGATGTTGCAACCCAAGCGTTGCCGTTGTCATTTCGGCCTTCAAAGTAAGTGCGCGTCGCACTAGCCGACAAAGCAATGTTGGGCAAGATGCCACCCAACGTCTGATTGGCTTTGGCGAGGTTCGCTTCAAACTGTGCTTTGGCTGAAATAAAACCGGCGTCATACCCACGCGCTGCTTCAAACATGTCCACCAAGCTTTGCGCTTGTGCAGGGGATGCAAAAGCCAGCACCACGGCTGCGGTCAGAGGAAGCGTGCGAAACACAGTGCGAGAGAGTGACATTCAGTTCTTTCAAAAATCAATACGTGGGCACAGACACATCCACCTGAGATGACCAAGCATTGATGCCACCCGCAATATTGGCCACATGGCTGAAACCTTGTTGCACCAAAAATGCGGCCACTTGCATGCTGCGGCCACCGTGGTGGCACAAGACAGCAATGGGTTGGTCACGGTCCAATTCAGACAAGCGAGGCGGGATGAGGTGCATGGGAATCTTCACCAGCTCAAACCCTTGCGCCGTGACGCAGGCGGTTTGCACTTCCCAGGCTTCTCGCACATCCAACACCACGGTTGAACCGTGGGGGGCTTGTGATGCGATCCAGTCTTGCAACTGGGCCGGTTGAACTTGGTCAATCATGCCGCGCTTTTAGAACTTGAAGCGGGTGGGCTCTGTAAAGCCTTGTAAACGTGGGGCTGTGTGGTCCCACAACGCTTTGCTGTCCCATGCGGCGTCCGCTGTGCGTGTGAACAAGGTGGCGACCATGACATGGCCTTGACCCACGATGGCCAAGAGGTGGCCACCGACTTTGAGTTGTTGCAACAAAGCTTGAGGCACTTCAGCCACAGAGCCGCTGAGCACGATGGCATCAAATGGGGCGTCGCCTGCAGCACCTGCGCTGCCATCGGCCACGCGCACATCCACGTTGGTCACGCCAGCACGTTGCAAATTCTGGCGAGCGGCACTTGCCAATTCGGGGTTGATTTCCAAGCTCACCACACGTTGGGCACGGCCTGCCAACAAAGCGGTCATGTAGCCGCTGCCGGTGCCGATTTCCAAGACTTTTTCAGTGCCTGTGAGGTGCAAGTCGTGCATCAAACGTGCCGCCACACGGGGAGGTGCCATGAATTCGCCGTGGCCCAAAGGAATGTCGGTGTCGGTGTACGCCATGGCTTGGTAGGCCTGGGGCACGAACAACTCGCGTGGCACGTGCGACAACACGGTCAGCACATGCGGGTCGAGCACCTGCCAAGGACGGATTTGTTGTTCAACCATGTTGAAGCGGGCTTGTTGGGTATTCATCTCAAAACTCCGAAATCGTTCAGTTAAAGCTAGGCAAAATTTTAACGGGCGGGGCTGTCAGAGCCTGACGACCATTTGCGTTTCATCCATTCGGCCAAATCGTCCAAATAGCAATACACCACGGGCACTACCACCAAAGTCAGCAAGGAGGAGGTGATGACCCCGCCAATCACGGCTTGGCCCATGGGGGCGCGCTGTTCAGAGCCCTCAGACAAGGCGAAGGCCAAAGGCACCATGCCAAACACCATGGCCAAGGTGGTCATCAAAATGGGGCGCAAACGCACCTCGGCGGCCAGCAGCAGGGCGTCGTGGCGGCTCAGGCCTGGCTTGATCGAGCCATCGGGCTGTGTTTGGGGCTCTCGCGAGCGGATGGCAAAGTCGACCAACAAAATCGCATTTTTGGTGACCAAGCCCATCAGCATGATGACGCCAATGATGGAGAACATCGACAAGCTAGAGCCAAACATCAGCAAGGCCAGCACCACGCCAATGAGGGTGAGGGGCAAGGCCGTCATCAAGGCCATGGGCTGCAAGAAGCTCTTGAACTGGCTGGCCAGAATCATGTAAATGAACACAATGGCCAAGACCAAGGCCGAGATGGCATAGCCAAACGATTCCGCCATGTTTTTGGTGGAGCCACCAAACTGGTAGCGGTAGCCCGGGGGCAGTTGCATGCCATCCATGATTTTGCGAATGTCGGCCGAGACTTCACCTGCGGATCGGTTATAGACGTTGGCATTGATGGCCACTTCGCGCATCAAATCGCGGCGGTTGATTTGGTTGGGGCCTGTGCCTTCTTCTACTTTGGCCACTTGGTTCAAGCGTGCCACGCGGGGGCTGCCGTCGGCGTTGACGCCTAGGGTGAAGGGCAGACGTTCTAAGTCTTGCAGGGTGTTGCGGGCGTTGGGGGCCAAGCGCACATTCACGTCATAGGTTTGGTCATCGGCTGCACGCCAGTTGGTCACCGTCGAGCCGGCAACCAAGACGCGCAGCTGGTTGGCCACGCTGCCCAGCGAGAGGCCGAGGTCGCTGGCGGCTTCGCGTTGCACCTTCACTTCGACGGTGGGTTTGTTGGGTTTCACGCTGGAGTCCAAATCGACCAAGCCTGGGATGGTTCGGATCTTGTCCATCACTTGGGTGGTCAGGCGCTCGAGTTCGCGCAAGTCGCTGCCTTGCAGCGAAAACTCCACTTGTTTGTTTCCGCCCACAGCATCCAACAGTCCCACGTGTGTGACGGTGATGCCGGGTACTTGGCGCAAGCGTTCACGCAAAACAGCGGACATTTGGTCCACATTGCGCTTGCGATCTTTGCGGTCGACCAAGCGCACATAGATGCCTGCGTAAATCTTGCCATTGGCCGCTGCGGTGTTGATGGTGGCCAAGGTGTAGCGCACCTCTGGGAACTCACGAACGATGGCTTCGACTTGTTGGGTTTTGCTTTCGGTCACTTCGATCGACGAGCCAACGGGCGTGTAAAAGCTCACGGACGTCTCAGAGAAGTCGGCTTTGGGGACGAACTCCGTGCCCAGCAACGGCACCATCAAGAGGCTCAACACAAACGTACCCACAGCCAAACCCAATGTGGCGCGCTGGTGTACCAACGCCCATTTCAAAATGCGTTGGTACAGCACCACCAGTTTGTCGGTGGTCGTCTCAAACCACGCCGTGACAGGGCTGATGAAGCGGGCATACAACGCGTTGGTCTGCCCATGCTCGCCATGCGCATGAATGCTGGGGTCGTGCCAAACCGACGACAGCATGGGGTCGAGCGTGAAGCTGACAAACATCGAAATCATCACGGCGGCCACGATGGTGAGGCCAAACTCGTGGAAGAACTTGCCAATGATGCCGCCCATGAAGCCAATGGGCAAAAACACCGCCACGATCGACAGCGTGGTGGCCAGCACGGCCAAGCCAATTTCTTGGGTGCCGTCCATCGCGGCTTGGTAAGGGGCTTTGCCCATTTGTACGTGACGCACGATGTTTTCGCGCACCACGATGGCATCGTCAATCAACAAGCCCACGCACAGCGACAAAGCCATGAGCGTGATCATGTTGATGGTGAAGCCAAACATGTACATGAACAAAAACGTGCCAATGATGGCAATGGGCAGCGTGAGGCCCGTGATGACGGTGGAGCGCCACGAGTTCAAAAATAAGAACACGATGAGCACCGTCAACAACGCGCCTTCAATGAGGGTTTGGCGCACGTTGGCCACCCCCACGCGGATGGGGCGAGAGCCGTCTTGCACGGGGGCCAAACGCACACCGGCAGGGAGCTGCGCCGTCATCTCGGTCACGGTTTTGTTGAGGCTGTCAATGACGTCGATGGTGTTTTCGTCTTGCGCTTTTTGCACCGTCATCAACAGTGTGCGTTGGCCGTTGTACAGCGCCAAGCTCTCGACCTCTTGTGCGCCATCGCTGACGGTGGCCACTTGGTTCAAACGAATGGGCGTGGTGTTTTTGTGCGCCACGATGATTTGCCCAAAGTCTTCGGGACGCAGCATGCGTCCTTGGATTTGAATCACACGGTCTTGTTGTAGCGAGCGCAAGCTGCCCACAGGCAAGTCTTGGCTTTCGGTTTTGACCGCGTTGACCACTTGGTCGGCACTGATGCCGAGCGACTCCATCGCTTGTGGATTCAAATACAAATTGATTTCGCGTTTGGTGCCGCCTACCAGCGTCACCGAGCCCACACCGCGCACATTCTCTAGGCGCTTTTTCAACACTTGGTCGGCCCAGTTGGTCAGCTCAACAGCAGAGGGCGTTTTGCCATTGGGCAGGGTTTCGGGCAATACCGCCAGCGACCAAATGGCGCGACTGGAGGGGTCGAAGCGCAGGACCTTGGGCTCTTTGACTTCCTCACGCAGGGTGGGGCGCAGGGCGGCTACTTTTTCGCGCACATCGTCGGCACCTTTGCGCCCGTCGATGTAGAGCTGAAACTCGATGACCACCACCGACATGCCTTCGTAGCTGCGTGAGGTGAGGGCGCTGATGCCTGCAATCGAGTTGACGCCTTCTTCAATTTTTTTGCTGACCTCGCTCTCCACAATCTCAGGCGATGCGCCTGGGTATTCGGTGGTAATCACCACCACTGGAAAGTCGATGTTGGGAAATTGGTCAATCTTCAGACGTTGGTACGAGAACAAACCCAGCACCACCAAGGCGAGCATCACCATGGTCGCAAAGACCGGGTTCTTCAAGCTGACTCGGGTGAACCACATGGCGCGTTGCTTGCCTTACGGTGCTGTGCTGGCCGCAGAGGCTGGCACATTTGCCGCCGCAGCGGTGTACTTGACGAGCATCCCTTCGCGCAAGGCGCCGAGATTGCCTTTTAAGACAACGCTGCCTTCGTTCAGACCGGTCACACCCACCATGGGTTCGGCTTCGGGCTGGGCCAAATCCATGCCGCGTACACCGAGCGTGATGGTTTTGTGTGCCACTTGCAGTTGATCGCCCACTGGCTCGACCACTTGCACATAGGGTTGCGCACGGTCGGTTCGCACCGCTGACAAGGGCACCGCCAACACTTGGCTTTTGCCTAAACCCAACAGGCCTTTGGCAAACAGGCCGTGTCGCAAGCCTTCGGCTTTGTCGAGCGCCAAATAGATCAACACACTGCGGCTGCCGGTTTGGGCGCTGGGGCTGATGCGTTTGACCTTGGCGCCCACCATGGCTTGGCGGTCTTCAATTTGCACAGAAGCCACTTGTCCCACACGCACATCCATCGACTCGCTGGGGCTCAAGGGCACTTCCACTTCGAGTTGGCTCAAGTCCACCAACTCCATGATCTTGGCATCTATGCTGACACGCTCGCCCACTTGGGCCGCGCGGCCTGACACCACGCCAGCAAAAGGTGCGCGCAGCGTGGCATCGTCCAGTGCTTTGCGTGCCACATCGGCCCCAGCGATGGCCGCCTTGTGGCTGGCAATGGCACCTTGGTAAGAGGCGATGGAGTTGTCCATGGCCGCTTTGGAGATGAAGCCTTGATCGACCAAGGCTTTGTTGCTGTCCCATGCGCGTTGCGCGATGTCCATTTGCGATTTCGCAGCGCTGGCAGTCTCTGCCGCTTGCAACCAACGGCGTTGGTATTCGGTGGGGTCGATGCGCGCCAGCACATCGCCGGCCTTCACGGCGTCGCCTTCGCGAGCCACCACTTCTTTGAGTTCGCCCGCCACGCGTGCCTTGATGACCGCGTAGTTCACGGCCTTGACCGTGCCTGAAATGGGCAGGCCTTGGGTGATGTCACGCAACTCGACTTTCATCACATCTGTCGGGGCCAGCTCTACTTGGGTGATGGCACTGGCCGGTGTGGCTGCCGCCGCTTGCTGCGCGCGTTTGTTGATGACGGCACGCACGATGCCCGCCACCAAGGCGAACACGATGATGCCAATGACAATCCAACGGGGTTTGATCTGTTTCATGAGAGGTTCTTGGCACGCACGCCATTGATGAGCAAATCAACGTGGAGGTGAATAAATGCTTGGGGGTCCATGATGTTGGCTGAGCTGGCACAGGCGCCCATGGAGTGCTTCCACATCATCAGAAACATCATGGGGGAGATGATGCTAAACACACTTTGGTGTGTGTCCATGGGGCAAAACTCACCGCTGTCCACCCCACGCTGCAAGATGCTGCGAAGCAACTGCGTGCCGGGCTCGACCACCTCGCGTTGGTAAAACGCTGCCGTGTCCGGGAAATTTTGGGCTTCGCTCAACACCAGCTTGACGATGCCACTGGCCGGTGTGTTGCCGACGTTGTGCCACCACAAGTCCATGGCGTAGTGCAGCATGTCAGCGCTGCTGCCTGTGAACGCTTTGAATTCCTCGTTCCATGCCGGAAAGAGGTTGGCAATGTTCTCGCGAATCACTGCTTTGAATAGGTCTTCTTTGCTGGGGAAATACAAAAACAAGGTGCCCTTAGACACACCGGCACGGGCCGCCACCTCGTCGACGCGGGTCGCTGCAAAGCCTTTTTCCACAAACAATTCCAAGGCCGCTTTCACCAGTTCGCCAGGGCGTGCTTCTTTTCGGCGCTCACGCTTGGGCGCTGAATCGACGGAGGGGTGAAGGGCTGCGGAAGACATGATTTATTAATGACTGATTGGTTAGTAATGTACCAGCTTCATTCTTGAGGGGGGCAGGGGTCAGCAAAAGTCCCAGCCATTCACGCAAGACCCAAGCTGAATCGCGCAAGCCTTTGCCGCTTGGAAGCCATTGCAATAGCCCCCTGATGTCGCTGCGGATGTAGCCCATGGGGGCGGGGGTGACTTGCAAGCCTGCGGCTTCGAACTGCCGCACGCTGCGTGGCATGTGCCACGCATGGGTGACCAAGGCAATATGGACGATGCCATCGGCCTTGAGCATGGCCGAGGTGAGCTGTGCATTTTCTTGTGTGTCGCGCGATTTGTTTTCAAGCCAGCGCAGTGCAGACAAGCCCAGCCGCATCAGTGCCATCTGGGCCACCTCGGCTTCTGCGGCTTGCCCATTGGACCCCGCCCAGCCCACGCCGCCGCTGTAGGCCATGGGCAACTGGGTGCTGCGAGACAGGTGCACGCCATAGAGCAGGCGCGACATGGCGTCGGGTGGCAGGGTGGGGCCACCGTATTCAATGGCATCGTTCTCAACACCGCCCCCTAGCACCACGATGGCTTGCACGTGGGCGCGTTTGAGGTCGTTTGCGTTGATGGGGCTAACTTGTGGCAACAGGTGCAAGGACAGCCAAATGGCTACGGCTTGGCAGCTCAGTAGCCACATCAGCAACGAAGTGACGCCTGCGAGGGCAATGGGCACGCGTGCAAGTGTGCGATGGCTGCGACGCCAAGCCCATCCCAACAACGCGAAGAGAGCCAGCAAGCCGCTGCAGGCGGGCAGGACCAAATTGGTGAGGATGGGTTTGAGTGCGAGCAGTGAGTCCATAAAATCGGGATAGGCCAAGGGTCAGTGTGGGTTCTGTGGTGGTGCGCATGCAATCATAGAATTCAGCATCATGACATCCCATTCAGACCCACACCCGACACCCAAGGTCATCACCTTGGGCGGAGGCTGCTTTTGGTGCACCGATGCGGTGTTTGTGCGTGTCCAGGGCGTGTTGGATGTGGAGTCGGGTTACTGCAACGGCCACACCTTGAACCCAACGTACGCACAGGTGTGTGAGGGCGACACAGGCCACAACGAGGTGGTGCGTTTGGTGTACGACCCGCAAGTGATCAGCCTGCGTGAGTTGTTGGAAATTTTCTTTGTCATCCATGACCCCACGACCTTGAACCGCCAAGGCAACGATGCAGGGACGCAATACCGCAGTGGTATTTACTGGTGCGATGACGCCGACCGAGAGGTGGCTCAGCACGTGTTGAACGAAGTCAACACCGCGCAGTCGGGGCGAGTGGTGACCGAGTTGCAACGCTTGCACAACTATTCGCCCGCCGAGGACTATCACCAAGACTACTTTGAACGCAACCCGAACCAAGGCTATTGCGCGTTTGTGGTGGCCCCCAAAGTGCAAAAGTTTCTGCAAACCTTTGCGGACAAGGTGCGTCATGACTGAGGTGTTGCGTTTCTTACCGATGTCTTTGAGCCTGCGTCATTTGCAGCGCGGTTTGCTCGCGTTGCTGACAGCCTTGATCTTGGTGCAAACCGTAGGCGTGTTGCACCGTGTGGCGCATGCACAGCAAAGTGCAGGTGTGGCGTCGCATGCCATGCCCGCTGCCGCTAAAGATGATGTCAGCCTGCTCGCCGCCATTTGGGGCGAGCACAGCAATTCGGCCGAGTGCCAACTGTTTGACCAAACCTGCCCCGATTTGCTACAAGTTCCAGTGTGGATATTGCCAGCAGTCACCGCTTTGCCAGTGTGGCAGGCGGCTGAGCTGCGCGAGCGTTTTGCGTTGTTCGAGCGCTTTTATGGGGCCCGAGAGCCACCTGCTGCTTTGCTTTGAATGTCTCTTCAGTGCGCCTGAGGTTGAGGCCGCGTACTGACTTCTCATCGCAAAACACTTGGGGCCACTGACACGCCCCGCAGGAATATCACATGACACACGTTTTTCAACGCAGCGCCGTGGCTGCTGCTGCGTATTCATTTTTTTCTCTCTCGCTAGGCAACGTTTGGGGACAAACCGCCCACACCGATGAACCTCATCGCTTGGACGAAGTCACCATCACCGCGCGCAACCTTGAGGGCAGTGTGTTGGTGCCCGCGCAGCAGCTGTCGGGCGCAGCGCTGACCCAGCGCCAAGGCAGCACCTTGGGGGAAACGCTCGACAACTTGCCGGGCATTGCCAACAGCTCGTTTGGCCCGAACGTGGGTCGCCCCGTGATTCGAGGTCAGGAGGGCGACCGTGTGCGTATCTTGCAAAACAGCGGTGCCAACATGGACGTGTCCGGTTTGAGCGCAGACCATGCTGTGCCGATTGACCCGTTGACCACAGAACGCATTGAAGTGCTGCGTGGCCCTGCTGCTTTGTTGTACGGCAGTGGCGCCATGGGCGGCGTGGTGAATGTGATAGACAACCGCATTGCCCGTGAGCGCGCGTTTGACGCCCAAGGCGGTGTGATGGGCAAAGCCGAAGTGCGTGCAGGTGGGGCCGCCAATGAACGCAGCACAGGCGCGATGGTTGAGACGGGCAACGACCAGGTGGCGTTGCATGTGGATGCGTTTGAGCGCAGCACCCAATCCCTGCGCGTGCCCAAAGACATGGTGTGCGATGGCACACCCAATGGCCGGCGTGTGTGTAACTCAGCCAGCGACAGCAAGGGTGGCGCCGTCGGCGGCACACTGCTGCTCGACCGTGGCTATCTGGGTTTGTCCACCAGCGAGTACCGCAGCACCTACGGCACCGTGGCCGAGCCCTCGGTGAGCATCGGCATGGTGCGTCGTCACCACGCGATGGAAGGGCAGCTGCGCGGCGTGGGAGATGCCTTTGAACATCTCAAGTTTCAGCTCGGCCACACCCACTACACCCACACCGAATACAACGCGGCTGTGGCAGGTACGCAGTTTGACAACCAAGGCACAGACTTGCGCCTTGAAGGCCGGCAACACCCTGTGATGCTGAGCCATGGGCTGCAGCTTGACGGGACTGTGGGCGTTCAACACGAACGCAATGCGCTGCAGGCGGTGGGGCTTGAGAAATTTGTCGGCCCCAGCCAAACACACAGCACGGCAGCCTTCACTTACCAAGCCCTCAAAACCAGTTGGGGCCAACTCAGTGCTGGGGCGCGTGTGGAATCTGTCAGTGTGGCGCTGTTAGAAAACTTTGGCGGCAACGCGCCGCAAACGCAAAACTTCAACCCGGTTAGTGTGAGTGTTGGCGCCATGCGTGACTGGCGCCAAGGAGAGACTCAAAACGGTTGGCAACTCAGCAGCCATCTTGGCGTGAGCCAACGCGCCCCGAAAGACTACGAGTTGTTTGCCCACGGTCCACACTTGGCCACGGCCGCTTATGAAGTGGGCAATGCCAACCTCGGCTTAGAAAAAGCCACGCAGCTGGATGTGGGCGGCGAGTGGCAACACGGTGCACACAAGGTGGGTGTGACGGTGTTTAGCGCGTACTTTGCCAACTACATTGCGCAGCAACCCACGGGCCAATACCTGTTGGCGGATGGCAATCCCGGCACGTCCACCGATTTGCCGTTGTACAAATTTGAAGGGGTACGGGCACGTTTTGAGGGCATCGAGTCCACCGCCAAAGTTCGCATGGTGGGCGGCTCAGACGCGCTGATCTCGCCCAACGCCGCGCACGGCACGATGGATGTGGACGTGCGTGCGGATGCCGTCCACGCCCAAGACCTGACGCACAACACGCCCTTGCCACGCATTGCACCGATGCGTTTGGGTGCCGATGCGGTTTGGTCGCGCAACGCATGGGGTGCGCGCTTAGGCTTCATGCACGCGGCGGCACAAAACCGTGTGCCCAACAACGGGGCCAATCCCGGGGTGAGCACCGCTGCACACACGCTTTGGAACGCCAGCTTGAACTACCACACACACAGCGGCCCGACGCATTGGCTGTTGTTTGCCAAGTTAGACAATCTGACGAATCAGCTGGCTTATTCCTCCACCTCGGTGCTCACGCAAACCATGGGGAGCAATGCGCCCCCTCTGGCTGGGCGAAGCGTGAAGGTCGGTGCGCAGCTGAGTTTTTAAGGTGCCAAGCGCTCTTTGATCCAAGCTGAATGGCTGTCCAAGCGGTAACGCAAGCGGTCATGCAAACGGCTTTTTCGGCCTTGCCAAAACTCCCACTGTTCAGGCACCAACCGATACCCGCCCCAGTGCGGTGGGCGAGGGGGCTGCAACAAAAACTGTGCTCCGTATTTGGCCGCATTGGCCACCAAGGTGCCGCGCCCCTCAATCACTTGGCTTTGTGGACTGGCCCAAGCGCCAATGCGCGAATCAAGGGGGCGACTGTGAAAGTAGGCGTCGCTCTCGGCCTCACTCACTTTGTCAACCCGGCCTTCGATGCGGACCACGCGCTCTAGCTCGACCCAATGGAATTGCAACGCTGCAAACGGATTGCCCGCGAGTTGCTGGCCTTTGCGACTGTCGTAGTTGGTGAACCACACAATGCCTTGTGCGTCGTAGCTCTTGATGAGCACCACGCGCGTGCTCGGGCGCAAGTCGCTGCCCACGGTGGCCAGCGTCATGGCATTGGGTTCTGGCACTTCAGCATGGCGTGCTTCGTTGAACCATTGATCAAACTGCGCAATGGGGTCATCCGCCGAGGCTGATTCGTTCAGTTCGGCGCGTTCGTAACTTTTACGTAAGTTGGCAATGTCGCTCATAGTCTCTAGGATACTGCCAGACTAGGTAAACCCTGTGATTTGATTCGGATCAATGGAAAGCCTTGATCTGTCGCTAAGATACGGGGCGTCAGTATGTGCTGACCCAATTTCAAACTTTCCCAAGGGGACCTTGATGAACCAACCTACCAACCGTCGCGTATTCATGATGCAAACCATTTCAGTTGCAGGCGTTGCTGCCTTTGCAACCACTGCTGTGCAAGCAGCGATGGTCGACGAGAAAGACCCACAAGCTGCAGGCTTGGGCTACAAAGCAGATGCCACCAAAGTGGACAAAGCCAAGCAACCCAAATACGCTGCGGGTCAACAATGCGGCAACTGCCAATTGTTCCAAGGCAAAGCAGCTGACGCCGCAGGTGGCTGCCCCTTGTTTGCAGGCAAGCAAGTCTCAAGCAAAGGCTGGTGCTCGGCTTACGCCAAGAAGGCTTAATACTCAGCCTTGGCTTTTTACAGAGCCAAAACAAAAAGGGAGCCTCAGGCTCCCTTTTTTTATCGATAAAACACCACCCCTCAAGTGCCTGTGAATTTCGGGGCGCGTCGTTCGGCAAACGCGGCACGTCCTTCGGCGAAGTCTTGGCTGTACACCGATTGGCGTGAACGCTCTTTGAGCGCCGGTTCACTGTACAAGCCTGCGGCAATGTCGTTCAAACTCTTTTTGGTGTGCTCCAAAGCCAAAGGTGCCATGTGTGTGAGTGTCCTCACCAGATGCTGGAGGGTTGTTTCAAAATCGCCCGCATCGACCAAGGCTTCAAACAGGCCCAATTTGTCCAGTGACTCATAAGGCATGGCTTGGCCGAGCAAAAAGGCGCGTTTGCTCATCTGCACACCCAATCGGTTCACATAGCGCCGCAGTCCGCTGGGGTAATAGTGCAAACCCAAAGCCGCAGCAGGCATACGCCAAGTGAAGCCGCGTTGCGCCACAGTGAAATCGCAGGCCAGCACCAAATCGGTAGCACCCCCGTAGACGCTGCCGTTCAAGGCGCAAATCGTCACAGGGCGCAGACGCGCCAACGCTTCTGGAATTTTTTCAAAAAACAGAGGGGCCATCGGGTCGTTGTCAAAACCTCCCACGTTGTAGCCTGCGCTGAATACGGCTTGTGCTTGATCTGAGGTATCGGCGCGCACTACCACCACACGCACACCTGCGTTTTGGTTGATGGTCTCAAAGTGCGCCAGCAAGGTGTTGAGGTCCTCATCGGTCAAGCTGTTGCGTTGCGAGGGGCGACGCAAGATGAGGGTGGCCACCGAATCGGTGATGTCGAGGAGAGGAGAGCCTTCAGTCATAGCCTGTGATGTTAGCCAATCAAGGAGTAGAGTACGGGGGAAATACAAGACAGTTGGAGAATGCCGCCATGGCTCAAGAAATCATGCAAGTCTCGCCCTTGCCCCCGTTCATGATGAACGCATTGCAGCAGGCTGATTTCATCGTGCACGACCACACCCATATCAAAGACCCAGGCGCCTTGGCCAAGGTCACGGCCTTGGTGGGGACCGGGGCGTCCAAGGTGGACAAGAAGCTGTTGATGATGTTGCCCCAGGTGAAGCTGATTGCCATTTGTGGTGTGGGCTACGACGGTGTAGATGTGGAAGCTGCCAAGGAAAAAGGCATTGTGGTCACGCACACGCCCGGGGTGTTGACGGACGATGTGGCCGATTTGGCGATGGCGTTGGTGCTGTCGATCGGGCGACGCATTCCCCAAGCCGATAAATTTGTGCGCAATGGCGATTGGGTGACCGACACTTTCCCGATGGCCAACAAAGTGTCTGGGGCACGACTCGGTATTGTGGGCATGGGGCGCATTGGCCGTGCCATTGCCAAACGCGCTGCGGCGTTCGACATGCGCATTGCGTACACAGGGCGCTCTGCCAAGAGCGATGTGCCGTACACGTTTTACAAAACCGTCCCTACCTTGGCGGCTGAGGTGGACTATCTGGTCGTCGCCGTGCCCGGCGGAGATGGCACCAAAAATATGATTGGTGCGTCGGTGCTGCAAGCGCTGGGTGGCAAGGGCTATCTGATCAACATCGCGCGTGGCACCGTGGTGGATCAACCGGTGTTGGTGCAAGCCTTGAAAGACAAACAAATTGCAGGCGCTGCATTGGATGTGTTTTGGGACGAACCTTTGGTGGACCCGGAGTTGCGCCGACTGCACAACGTGGTGCTGACCCCGCACATTGCCAGCGCAACCGAGGAAACCCGTCGTGCCATGGCCGCCTTGACGATCGAGAACTTGCAGGCCTTTTATCAAAAGAAGCCTGTGTTGACGCCTGTGCCCGAATGCTGCCCTTGAGTTTTGCGAGGACGCATGTGGACGTGATTGACGGCCACAGAAAAAAGCCAGCTTCGAAGCTGGCTTTTTTGTGGTTCAGTGAGAGGGCTTAGCGGCTAAAACCGCCGCCAAAACCACCCCCGCTACGACCACCGCCGCCGCCCGAGCGACCGCCGCCGGAGCGATTGCCACCACCGCCTGAACGACGGCCGTAGCCACCGCCACCGCCGCCGCGTTTGCGTTCGGTCATGAGGTCGATGCTGGTGCGTGTGGGATCGGGTTGACGACCGCCACCACCTTGGGTTTTGTGGCCAAACGCGTTGACACCACTTTGCGTGCCCAAGTGTGCATTGGCGCGAGGCTGGAAGTCGTCATCGTCGTGGTGACGTGGTTCACGTGGGCCCTCGTTGCGCGGTCCACGGTTGTCAAATTGGCGGGGTGGGCGTTGGCCGCCTTGTCCCCCTTGACCTTGCTGGCGATGGCCACCACGTGCATTGCGGTTGGCATTGCGTGGTGGGCGATCACCCAAGGCTTCGGTGCGTGGCTCGCCATCGCGTGGTGGGCGATCCCCCATGCGGTCACGGCTGACATGGCTGTTAGGGCGTGGGGCGCGACCGCCTTCACCACCTTGGCCGCCACGACCACCGCCGCTGGCCTTGTTGTCACGGATGCGCTGCATCATTTCGCTGCGCGCCGCTTTGGCTGCGGCCGCCATCACGTCACGGCCTGGGGGCTTGCCTAAGCCGCCCCACAGGGTTTGACGCCCCATCGCAATGGGCTCCGCCTTTTCGTCGGGTTCAGGGCCAAAGCCTTCCACCTCAACCACGGGCACTTGCTGCTTGGTGAAGATTTCAATGTCGCGCATGAACCCTTGTTCGTCCAACGACACCAAACTCACGGCTTCGCCGCTAGAGCCAGCGCGGCCTGTGCGACCAATGCGGTGCACGTAGTCTTCGCTGATGTTGGGGATTTCGTAGTTGACCACGTGTGGCAACTCGTCAATGTCAATGCCGCGTGCGGCAATGTCGGTGGCCACCAAGGCGCGGATCTCGCCGGTCTTGAAACCCGACAAAGCTTGGGTACGCGCGGTTTGGCTCTTGTTGCCATGCAAGGCCATGGCGGTGATGCCATTCTTGGTCAAAAACTCGGCCACGTTGTTGGCGCCAAATTTGGTGCGTGTGAACACCAACACTTGGCTCCAGTTGTGTTCGTTGATGATGTGCGCCAGCAGTGCTTTTTTCTTGCCACGGCCCACCGGGTGAACCACTTGTGTGATGCGTTGCACGGTGGTATTGCTGGGGGTGACTTGAATGCTTTGTGGGTTTTTCAGCAAACCTTGGGCCAATTCGCGAATCTCGTCGCTGAACGTGGCCGAGAACAACAAGCTTTGTTTTTCAGCAGGCACCAAGGCCAAGACTTTTTTCACGTCGTGGATGAAACCCATGTCCAACATACGGTCGGCTTCGTCGAGCACCAAGATTTCCACGGTCGACAAATCCAACAAACCTTGCTGTTGCAAATCGAGCAAGCGCCCAGGCGTGGCGACCAAAATGTCGACGCCTTTTTTGATACGCGCCACTTGTGGGTTCATGCCCACGCCACCAAAGATAACGGTGGAGGTGAGTTGCAGGTATTTGCCATAAGCGCGCACCGACTCTTCCACTTGTGCGGCGAGTTCGCGGGTGGGGGTCAGCACCAAGGCTCGTACGCCGTACACGCCAAACTTGTTTTCTTTGCTGCGGCTCATGGTGAGCTTGTGCAACAAGGGCAGGGTGAATGCCGCAGTTTTACCGGTGCCTGTTTGGGCCCCCGCCAACAGGTCGTGACCTGCGAGGACCGCCGGAATCGCTTGGGCTTGAATGGGGGTGGGGTTTTCGTAGCCTTGTTCGGCCACCGCTTTTTGGATGGCCGGAGCCAAATTTAAATCTTCAAATTTCATGATGGAGCGCTTATGTCAGCGCATGACACCAACCCGCTTGGCCCGAAGGCCACCCAGTCAAAGGTCGGCAATATTTACAGGTGAGCTCTAGAAATCACAAACAGAAGTGTTTGGAACCGGCTCCAGCAGAAGTGCTGATGTTGCGGCAACTGGCGGCGGCAACTGAACGCATTGTCGCACGGATCGAGATAGCTGGGATAATCAGCGTTTTATTGCATTCGCTACCCGAAAGAAAAACAAATGGCTCAGTACGTTTTCAGTATGAACCGCGTCGGCAAAATCGTGCCGCCCAAGCGTCAGATCTTGAAAGACATTTCCCTCTCCTTCTTCCCCGGCGCCAAGATTGGCGTGTTGGGCTTGAACGGTTCAGGCAAGTCCACCTTGCTCAAAATCATGGCCGGCATCGACAAAGAGATCGAAGGCGAAGCCATTCCCATGGCGGGCCTGAAGATCGGGTATTTGCCCCAAGAGCCTCAACTCGACCCCGAGCACACCGTGCGCCAATCGGTTGAAAGCGGTATGGGCGAAGTGGCCGAAGCCAAGCAGCGCTTGGAAGAGGTGTACGCCGCGTATGCCGAAGAAGATGCCGACTTTGACGCCTTGGCGGCAGAGCAAGCCAAGCTCGAAGCCATCATCAGCGCCGCAGGCGCCGAGGGTGATTCAGAGCATTTGCTGGAAATCGCTGCTGACGCGCTGCGTTTGCCCCCTTGGGACGCCATCATTGGCAAGCTCTCCGGCGGTGAAAAGCGTCGTGTGGCCTTGTGCCGCTTGTTGTTGAGCAAACCCGACATGTTGCTGCTGGACGAACCCACCAACCACTTGGATGCTGAATCCGTGGATTGGCTCGAACAATTCTTGGCCCGTTTCTCTGGCACCGTGGTGGCCATTACCCACGATCGCTACTTCCTAGACAACGCCGCCGAGTGGATTTTGGAACTCGACCGTGGTCACGGCATTCCCTACAAAGGCAACTACTCCACTTGGCTGGAGCAAAAAGAAGCCCGTTTGGAGCAAGAACAGCGCACTGAAGACGCGCGCACCAAGGCCATGAAGAAGGAATTGGAATGGGCACGCCAAAACCCCAAAGGCCGCCAAGCCAAGAGCAAGGCCCGCTTGGCCCGCTTTGAAGAGCTGTCTGATTACGAATACCAAAAGCGCAACGAGACCCAAGAAATCTTCATCCCTGTGGCCGAGCGTTTGGGCCATGAAGTGTTTGAGTTCAAGAACGTCAGCAAGTCCTTTGGCGACCGTTTGTTGATTGACAACTTGAGCTTCACTGTACCTGCTGGCGCGATCGTGGGCATTATTGGCCCCAACGGTGCTGGTAAATCCACCATGTTCAAGCTCATTGCAGGCAAAGAGCAGCCAGACAGCGGCGAAGTCAAAATTGGTCAAACCGTCAAGATGGCCTTTGTGGACCAAACCCGCGACGACTTGTCCGACGAAAAAACCGTGTGGGAAGACATTTCTGGCGGATTGGACATCTTGAACGTTGGCAAATTCCAAATGCCAAGTCGTGCGTATTGCGGCCGCTTCAACTTCAACGGTGGCGACCAACAAAAGAAAGTCGGCATGTTGTCGGGCGGTGAGCGTGGTCGCTTGCACTTGGCCAAGACCTTGATCGAAGGCGGTAACGTGTTGCTGCTGGACGAACCCTCGAACGACTTGGACGTGGAAACCTTGCGCGCCTTGGAAGACGCGTTGTTGGAGTTCGCAGGCTCTGTGATGGTGATCAGCCATGACCGCTGGTTCCTTGACCGTATTGCCACACACATCTTGGCTGCTGAAGGCGATAGCCAATGGGTGTTCTTCGATGGCAACTACCAGGAGTACGAAGCCGACAAGAAGAAACGATTGGGTGAGGAAGGTGCCAAGCCCAAGCGCGTGCGCTTCAAAGCGTTGAAGTAAGTTTCTACGTTTCCAACGCCCAAGCCCAATCACTGAAAAGTGGTTGGGCTTTTTTATTGGCAAGTTCTAAATGCCTAAATTCAATAAGACTTCCTCATCATTTTTGTTGCTTTAATGGTTTTGTTTGATATAAAATGCATACAAAAGGTTATGTTAGTGTGCGCAAATTTACTCATATCAGTTAAAAGAACAGGAACCAGCAATGAATACGCCTCCTTCCAAAGAACCTTATGACGGCTACTGCGGCACGAGCTACGCCGCAAAAATGCTGGGTATTTCTGTTGGCACTGTGCAAGGCTTGGTGGAGAAAAATGACCTTCGAGCCTGGAAAACACAAGGCGGACACCGCCGTATTTCCTTGCAGTCGATTCAAGACTATCAGCGTCGTCATAACTTGGCGCCTGCATCCATGATTCAGGGGCAAGATCGATTGCGTGTGTTGGTGGTGGAAGATGACGAAAACACACGCCTGATGCTTCAAGCCAACTTTGACCAATGGGGCTTGGCCTTGGATGTCATCATGTATGCCTCGGCGATGGAGGCTATGCTCGATATGCCCAGTTTGCAACCCCAAGTGTTGCTGACTGATTTGAAGATGCCGAATATGGATGGCTTTGAGTTTCTCAAAATACTGAGCGCACACAACTTATTCAGCAAATTGACCGTGGTGGTCATGACGGGCATCAGTCCCGACGAGGTTCAAAAAAAAGGTGGGTTGCCCGACGGCGTACAACTGCTGCAAAAACCCATCGATATGGATTGGTTGCATGGCTTCTTTGATGCATTGATGTCGGTTCGGCAAATGAATCGCCGTGTTCTCCCCGCGGCTTAAGCCGCAGTGCCCAGTGTGACAGCAGGGGCAAGCCGAGCCAGTTAAGCTCTGCCCCGTGCTCAAACTTTCTGTCCTCGATCAATCTGTCGCTGCTGCTGGCCGAAGCCAAGACACAGCCATTCGTCAAACCCTAGACCTCGCACAGCAATGCGAAGCTTGGGGCTATCACCGTTTTTGGGTGAGTGAACATCACAGCCACCCCAGCATCGTGGGGACAGCACCTGAGGTGCTGATGGCTGCCCTAGCGGCCCGTACCACGCGCATTCGGCTGGGCAGTGCAGGCGTCATGTTGCCGCACTATGCACCGCTCAAAGTGGCCGAACAATTTCGGGTCCTCGATGCCTTGGCCCCCGGACGCATTGACCTCGGCGTGGGCCGAGCGCCCGGTAGCGATGGCCGTACGGCGCAGCTCCTCAACCCCGACCGACACGCCTCTGACAACTTTCCACAGCAAGTGATGGAGTTGCAAGCGTGGGTCACCGGCGAGCCCATTCCCGCAGGCCATCTCGGTCACGGTGTTTATGCCTATCCCAGTGGTCCCACCTCGCCTGATGTGTGGATGCTGGGTAGCTCTGATTACGGCGCACAGTTGGCGGCCCATTTGGGCTTGCCGTATGCCTTTGCCTACTTCATCACTGAAGGGCAAGGCGTGGACAACGCATTCAACCTCTACCGCGCTAACTACCGTCCGAACGACCGCCATCCCAAACCACGCGCCACTGTGTGCGTGTGGGCCTTGGCGGCGGATACCGAAGACGAGGCATGGCGTTTGTTTCAAAGCCGTGCCCGTTGGAAGATGGACCGCAATACGGGGCGCATCGGTGCTTTGTTGCCGCCCGACCAAGCCGCGCGTGCGTACAACGCCTCAGAGCAAGTGGCCTTGGCCGAGTTGCGTGCAGGTGCTTTGGTGGGCAGTGCGCCACAAGTGGCCGACAAGCTGCGCAAGCTCACCGAGCGTTTGCAGCTCGATGAGGTGGTCATCATCACGTGGACACACGCCCCTGCCGCACAAGCCCGCTCGTATGAGCTCTTGGCCCAAGAGTTTGCACTGGCCTAAGTTGTTTTCAATGCCCCATTCACCACAGACCCACGGAGACCCACCATGTTTTCAACCGCTATCGCTGGCAGCTTGCCCAAACCCCAATGGTTGGCCGAGACCAACAAACTCTGGCCCAAGTGGCAGGCCGAGGGCGATGCGTTGCTGCAAGCCAAGGCCGATGCCACGCTCTTGTGGATCAAAGCCCAAGAAGATGCGGGCCTCGATGTGATTGGTGACGGCGAGCAATCGCGCCAACACTTTGTGCATGGCTTTTTAGAGCAGGTTGACGGCATTGACTTTGAAAACAAAGTCACCATGGGCATTCGCAACAACCGCTACGACGCACAAGTGCCGCAAGTCATTGCGCCGTTGAAGTTAAAAGGCCGCGTGCATGCGTTCGAAGCGCAGCTCGCCCGTGCCCACACCAAGAAAAAACTCAAATTCACCTTGCCCGGCCCCATGACCATCGTGGACACCGTGGCCGATCGTTTTTATGGCAAGGGCAAAGACCCCGTGCAAGGCCGCATCGACATGGCGTTTGCCTTTGCTGAGTTGCTGAATCTTGAAGCGTTGGCGCTGCAAGCCGATGGCGTGGACATTATTCAGTTTGATGAACCTGCGTTCAACGTCTACTTGGACGAAGCCGCCGATTGGGGCGTCAAAGCCTTAGAGCGTGCCGCACAAGGCTTGACCTGCACCACGGCGGTTCACATTTGTTACGGCTACGGCATTGAAGCCAATAACAACTGGAAAAAAACCTTGGGCGACGAGTGGCGCCAATACGAAAAAGTGTTGCCCGCCTTGGCCAAGAGCAGCATTCAGCAAGTCAGCCTCGAGTGCTACCACTCGCATGTGCCGCCCGAAATGATGGCCTTGCTCGAAGGCAAAGATGTGATGGTGGGGGTGATTGATGTGGCCAGCGATGTCATTGAAACGCCGGAGCAAATTGCCGACACCATTGGCATGGCCTTGAAATATGTGCCGAAAAACCGCTTGATCGCCTGCACCAATTGCGGCTTGGCACCGATGAGCCGTGACGTCGCGATGAAGAAACTACAAGCACTCGCCGATGGCGCAGCGCTGGCACGTCAGCGTTACGCTTAAAACTTAAGCGCAGCCACCTTCACCGCAGCTGCCGCTGCCATGGATTTCGCCTTCAGGCAGTGCATCTGGCGCGGTCACTTTGCCGGTGGCTTCGTCATAGCCCACACGGCGTAAGTGCAGGGCCAAGGCTGCATCCATGGCTTGGGCATGTTGGGGAAACCAAATGCCCAACTCGTGGGCCATTTGACGCACCACATCCAACTCGCCTTTTTCGCGGCCACGGCGCAAACCTTCGCGCATGACTTGTAACACCACGTTGTGTTGCATGGTGTGGCAGTTGGTGGATGAAAACTGGGTGTCTGCCATCCACTTGTCTTCGCGACCGAAGTGGTCGTCGGTGTGGTCAATCAAGGCCGAAAAACGCTCCAGCACCGTGTCGTCGTCGGCCAACTCTGTGGCAGCCAGCAAGTCGACAAACTCGCGGTGGGTGTCGTCCATGAAGTCCAAATCCAACACGAGTGCATCAGACCATGCCAAGGTCACTTCGCGTGTGGGCAGTTCGGTGGTGAGTGTGTCGGACATAGAGGCTTTCTAGAGTGGGGGTGGTGCAAAGTACACGCACCCAAAAAGATCAGGCCATTGTAAAAAGCCAGCGCTTGGCAAGTTTGTGTTGGGTCAAATGACGTGAAAAATACCTTTGAACCAAGCCCTAAAACGATGCCCATAAGCCGGCTCGGCGGTGAATACGCCCAGTGTGACCGCCGCATTGGCCACGCCGGTCCACCCCATCACCTCTGGAATCGTGAAGCCCGCACCCAACATCGCCCCCGCTAGGAGCGAGCTGGCGATCATGAACAGTGCGTTGATGATGTTGTTGGCCGCCATGATGCGTGCGCATTCGCTGCTGTGGCTTTGCTGCTGAATCAGTGCATACATGGGCACGCTGTAAATGCCAGCAAACAAACTGAGCAACACCAAGTCGGCCATGATGCGCCAATGCGCGCTGATGGCCAGAAAGGTGTGAATCCCCATCAGCTCAGACGCGGGCAAGTGAGCCGAGGCCGCGTACAAGTCGACCGCAAACAGCGTCATGCCCATCGCGCCCAAGGGGCTGAGACCCATTTCGACACGGCCACGACTTAGGGTTTCGCACAGCAGCGAGCCTGCGCCAATGCCGAGCGAAAACAACACCAACAGCAGCGATGCCACGTGTGCATCGCCGTGCAACACCTCTTTGGCAAAGCTTGGAAATTGGCTGAGAAACACAGCCCCAAAAAACCACATCCAGCTGATGCCCATGAGCGTGATGAACACCGAGCGCTTGGTCTTTGCCAAACGCAGGTTGCGCATCGTTTCTGTGAAAGGGTTCCAGTTGATTGTTTGTTCTGGCTGGGTGGCTATGAGGGATGGAATGCGTGCGCTGGTCAGTCGTCCCACCACGGCCACAGCCACGCATGCCACGGCCACGCTGGTGTGGCCCACATCGGGAATGGCCACCAATAAGCCCCCCGCCACATTGCCCAGCAAGATGGCCACAAAGGTGCCCATTTCCACCATGCCATTGCCACCGGTGAGTTCGTGCTCTTGCAGCACTTGGGGCAGGTAGGCAAATTTCACGGGGCCAAAGAGGGTGGAGTGCAGGCCCATCAACAACGTACACAGCAACAGGACCGGTACTTGCTCGGTCATAAAGCCCACCGCGCCCAACAGCATGATGCCGATTTCTAAATTTTTCACCCCGCGCATGAGCGCCGCATGGTCGTACTTGTCGGCCAGTTGTCCGCTGGTGGCTGAAAACAAAAGGAAGGGGAGGATGAACAGTGCCCCAATCACCAAGCCTGCTAAAGAGGCGGGCAACCAGCTCATGCTGAGCTGGTAAGTCACCATCACGGTGAAGGCGAACTTGAACAAGTTGTCATTCGCCGCGCCGCAAAACTGCGTCCAAAAAAATGGCCCAAACCGACGCTGATTTAAAAGTGCGAACTGGTTGGCTTCGCGTTCTAAAAAACGGTCGGTTGGGCGATGCATCAAAGATCAAAGACGCTCAAAAATAGCAGCGATACCTTGGCCGCCACCAATACACATGGTGACCAAAGCGTACTTGCCATGGATGCGATGCAGTTCGTGGATGGCCTTGACCGTGATCAAAGCGCCGGTGGCACCGATGGGGTGACCCAAAGAAATACCAGACCCGTTGGGGTTGACTTTGGCGGGGTCCAGGCCCAGCTCTTTGCTGACCGCGCAGGCTTGTGCGGCAAAGGCTTCGTTGGCTTCAATCACGTCCATGTCGTTGGTGGTCAGACCTGCTTTTTGCAAAGCCAAGCGAGAGGCAGACACAGGGCCCATGCCCATGATTTTGGGGTCCAAGCCTGTGTGAGCGTAAGAGACCAAACGTGCCAGTGGCTTGGCGCCACGCGCTTGGGCTGTTTTGGCTTCCATCAGCACCACAGCCGCTGCCGCGTCGTTGATGCCCGATGCGTTGCCTGCGGTGACCGTGCCGTTTTCTTTGACAAACACGGGCTTTAACTTGGCCATGTCTTCCATCTTGCAGCCGGGGCGGAAGTGTTCGTCTGTGGCGTAGGCCACATCGCCTTTTTTGCTCTTGAGCATCACAGGCACGATTTGGTCTTTGAAGTAGCCCGCTGCTGTGGCGCGCTCAGCGCGGTTGTGGCTCTCGACCGCTGCAGCGTCTTGCATTTCGCGGGTGATGCCAAATTTGGCCGCCACGTTTTCAGCGGTGACGCCCATGTGGATGGTGTGGAAGGGGTCGTGCAATGCGCCCACCACCATGTCCACCATCTTGGTGTCGCCCATGCGTGCGCCCCAGCGTGCGCTGAGCGAGGCGTAAGGGCCACGGCTCATGTTTTCAGCGCCGCCGCCAATGGCGATGTCGCAGTCACCCAGCATGATGGCTTGGCTGGCGCTCACGATGGCTTGCAAGCCAGAACCGCACAAACGGTTCACGTTGAACGCGGGTGTGCCTTCGGCGCAACCCCCGTTGATGGCGGCCACGCGTGAGAGGTACATGTCTTTGGCTTCGGTGTTCACCACATGGCCAAACACCACATGGCCCACGTCTTTGCCTTCGACGTGTGCACGCGCCAATGATTCACGCACCACTTGGGCGGCCAACTCGGTGGGGGGAATGTCTTTGAGGCTGCCACCATAGGTACCGATGGCTGTACGAACACCGCTGACCACAACTACTTCACGCATCTTCATCTCCAGTTATAAAAGTTAGAACTGAAACAGTGTGCGCCGCTTTTGCTACAGATCTCTTACGGCTGAGGGCTTAAAACGTAAGGGTTTACCGCAGACCAAGCCACGGGCGCGCTGAAAAGTAGGGCTTCTTCAGTAAATGGGTGTGGAAAACCAAGGTCTTGCGCGTGCAGCATGAGCCGCGGCGTGAGCGCTTTGATGTCTGGCGGGGCATACAGCGAGTCGCCCAGCATGGGGTGGCCCAAACTCTGCATGTGCACGCGCAGTTGATGCGTGCGGCCTGTGAAAGGCTCTAGCTCAATCAAGCTGGCGGCCTCACCCGCTTGCACCATGCGCCACAGGCTCAGGCTCGGTTTGCCGTCGGGGTGAATGATGTGAATGGGGCGACGCTCCCAGTCGAGCAAGATGTTGCCCTCAATGGTGCGCCAGCCGTCTTCGTTGGGCGGCACGTGGACTTGGGTGAGCAGCGGGTTGCCCGCCACCACCGCCATGTAGCGCTTGCTCACCTGACGGGTTTCAAACAAACGGCTGATGCGGCGTTGGGCCTCAATGCCCCGTGCCATGACGATGAGCCCCGAGGTGTCTTGGTCAAGGCGGTGCACCACCAGTGCGTCGGTGTACATGTCTTGCACGCGTTTGGACAAGCAGTCTTGCTTGTCAGGACCACGGCCTGGCACAGACAGCAGGCCGCTGGGTTTTTCAAACACCAACAGGTGTTCATCTGCGTAGAGGGGTTGCATGGTCAGCTGGCGCGAGCTTCGGTTTGCTCAATCACCACGTTGCTCGTGGGCCGCGCCACACAAGGCAGCACATAGCCTTCGGCTTTTTCTTCGGCGCTCAGGCCGGGCCATTCCACGGTGTAGCTCACGTCACCACTCACCAGCTTGCACAAACACGTGCGACACGTGCCATTGCGGCACGAGCTGGGTAGCTCGATGCGTGACATCTCGGCCGCTTCAAGTAGGCTCAAATCGCCCTCGACGTCATACTGCAAACCAGCGGGCTCTACCTTGACGGTGAAGATTTGAAAAGGATCAGGGGTGGTCATGGGGTGGGTTCAGTTTGACGTCTCGAGTTGCGCTTGTGCTTTGTCCAACACCATCGCCAAGCTGTCGAGTAAATCGTTTTGGCTGAACGAGCAACTCTCTTCGGTGAACAAGGCGCTTGATTCGAGCCGGTCGACCAAGTTCAGCCACACGGTCTCAAACTTGGGTGGCAGCGCACTGAACAAGTGGGTTTGCTCGCGGGCGGTTTGCACAAACGCACGGTCAGTCATCGCGTAGCTGCGCAAATCGGCCAAGGCTTGGCGCAATGTGTGAAGGCTGTGGCGTGGGCTAGACATGGCTAACGAAATAGAGCGAAGCGGCAATTATCCCTGTGTGGGCAACACGGCGGTTGGGGCCCAAGTGCCTTGCGCTAAATCGGCCAGCGTGTAGGGGCCAATCTGGGTGCGTATCAAGCGCAGCGTGGGTAAGCCCACCGCAGCCGTCATGCGGCGCACTTGGCGGTTGCGGCCTTCGCGAATGGTGAGTGTCAGCCACGCGGTGGGAATGTGTTTGCGCTCTCGAATGGGCGGCGTGCGTGGCCACAACCACGCGGGCTCATCGACTGCTTGTGCCTCTGCGGGTAGGGTGGGGCCGTCGTTGAGGTGTACGCCTTGACGCAGTTGGCGCAACGCTTCATCGCTCACCAAGCCTTCCACTTGCACCCAATAGGTTTTGGGCATTTTGTGGCGGGGGTCGGCAATGCGTGCTTGCAGGGGGCCGTCATCGGTGAGCAGCAGCAAGCCTTCGCTGTCAGCATCCAAGCGGCCTGCTGCGTGTACGCCGGGCAAGTCGATGAACTCTTTCAGCCCACGCCATCGGCCCTCCGCCGTGAACTGGCTGAGCACACCATAAGGTTTGTTGAAACGAATGAGCATGTCGAGCTGGCGCGAACACGCCCATTCACACAGAGGTGTTACTTGACCTCGGTGACAAACTGCTCACGTGGGCGGCGCACCTTTTTCAAAGGCGCGAGCCAGTCTTTTTCAGCCAAGCGATAGCCCAAGGGCATGATGGCCACACTGCGCAAACCGCGTGCAGACAAGTTCAAAATTTCGTCCACCGCACGAGGGTCGAAACCTTCCATCGGGGTGCTGTCCACTTCTTCAAAGGCAGCGGCAATCAAAGCAGCGCCCATGCCAATGTAGGCTTGGCGAGCGGCGTGTTCGAAATTCACCTGTGCATCGCGTGCGGGGTAGTTGGCCAGCAGCATGTTGCGATAGTTTTCCCAGCCTTCGTTGGTGCCGCCGCGTTGGGCGTTGGTCAGGTCAAACATCATGTTGATGCGATCCGCCGTGTACGTGTCCCACGCCGCAAACACCAAGAGGTGCGAGCCTTCGGTGATTTGTGCTTGACCGTGTGCGCTGGCTTGAATCTTGG
>JBEEJP010000004.1:0-29689 GCA_041169125.1 Pseudomonadota bacterium | reverse complement strand
GCTGCCTAAACTGCAGGACATCTTTATTCACGAGGCCCTCTATGACACACGCCATCGCCCATCACGTTCAAGGCGCCGCCTTTGCCGGCACCAGCACACGCCACCAAGCTGTGACCAACCCTGCCACGGGCGCCGTGAGCGCACACGTGAGCTTGGCCAATGTGGCCGATGTCAACGCGGCCGTGGCCTCTGCCCAAGCAGCCTTCCCCGCATGGGCCGACACCTCACCGTTGCGTCGCGCGCGCGTCATGTTCAAGTTCTTGGAGTTGCTCAACCAGCACAAAGACACCTTGGCCCACATGATCACGGCCGAACACGGCAAGGTCTTCACCGATGCCCAAGGCGAAGTGACCCGCGGGATTGAGATTGTGGAATTCGCCACAGGCATTCCACAGCTGCTCAAAGGTGACTACACCGAGCAAGTCTCCACAGGCATCGACAACTGGACCATGCGCCAGCCCTTGGGCGTGGTCGCAGGGATCACACCCTTCAACTTCCCTGTCATGGTGCCCATGTGGATGTTCCCCGTGGCCATTGCCAGCGGCAACACCTTTGTCTTGAAGCCCAGCCCACTCGACCCATCGCCCTCCTTGTTCATCGCCGACTTGCTCAAGCAAGCGGGCCTGCCCGATGGCGTGTTCAACGTGGTGCAAGGCGACAAAGAAGCGGTCGACGCTTTGTTGGTGCATCCCGATGTGAAAGCCATCAGCTTTGTGGGTTCCACCCCGATTGCCAACTACATCTACGAAACCGGCGCCCACCACGGCAAACGTGTGCAAGCCTTGGGTGGCGCCAAGAACCACATGGTCGTCATGCCCGACGCGGACATTGACCAAGCGGTGGACGCTTTGATCGGCGCAGCCTACGGCTCTGCAGGCGAGCGCTGCATGGCCATCAGCGTGGCCGTGTTGGTGGGCGATGTGGCCGAGCGTTTGATGCCCAAACTCATCGAGCGCACCAAGGCCCTCAAAGTGTTGGATGGCGAAAACCTCGCCGCCGAAATGGGCCCCATCGTGACCGATGCAGCTCGCCAACGCATCACGGGCTACATCGACGCGGGCGTGGCTGAAGGCGCCCAGTTGTTGGTCGATGGCCGAGGCTTCAACGGCGCACAAGCGGGCAAAGGCTGCGACCATGGCTTCTGGCTCGGCGGCACTTTGTTTGACCACGTGACCACCGACATGAAGATTTACAAGGAAGAAATCTTTGGCCCGGTGCTCTCGTGCGTGCGCGTGCCCGACTTTGGCAAGGCCGTGCAAATCATCAACGACCACGAGTTTGGCAACGGCGTGAGCTGCTTCACCCGCGACGGCAACGTGGCCCGTGAATTCAGCCGCCGCATTCAAGCGGGCATGGTGGGCATCAACGTGCCCATTCCTGTGCCCATGGCATGGCATGGTTTTGGCGGTTGGAAGCGTTCTTTGTTTGGCGACATGCACGCCTACGGCGAAGAAGGCGTGCGCTTCTACACTAAGCAAAAGTCCATCATGCAACGCTGGCCTGAAAGCATTGGCAAAGGCGCGGAGTTTGTGATGCCCACATCGAAGTAACACGCGCGAGACAAGCCCCATGAGTGACACCCAGTTTGACTACATCATCGTTGGCGCAGGCACGGCGGGTTGCTTGTTGGCAAACCGCCTGAGCGCCGACGCCAGCAAACGGGTGTTGCTCATCGAGGCCGGTCGCAAAGACGATTACCACTGGGTCCACATTCCTGTGGGCTACCTCTATTGCATCGGCAACCCGCGCACCGACTGGCTCTACAACACCGCACCTGATGCTGGCTTGAACGGCCGTAGCCTGCGTTACCCCCGTGGCAAGGTGTTGGGTGGTTGCTCCAGCATCAACGGCATGATTTACATGCGCGGCCAAGCGCGTGACTACGACCAATGGGCTGACATCACGGGCGATGCACGCTGGCGCTGGGACAACGCCCTGCCTTATTTCAAACTGCACGAAGACCACCACCTCGGCGCCAACGCCTTGCACGGCGCCAAAGGTGAACGCAGCGAAGTGCTGATGGCCGACACCACCGTGTACGGTGAGACCTTGCGTCACCACAACGCAGGGGGCGAATGGCGCATTGAGAAACAACGTCTGCGCTGGGATGTGTTGGACGCTTTTGCACAAGCCGCCGTGCAAGCCGGCATTCCTGCCACAGACGATTTCAACCGTGGCAGCAACGAAGGTGTGGGTTATTTTGAAGTGAACCAAAAAAGCGGTTGGCGATGGAACACCGCCAAAGCCTTTGTGCGACCCACCTGTTACGCACGCCCCAACTTTGAGCTGTGGTCGTCTGCGCAAGTGGCCAAGCTGGTCATGCACACGCAAGCCGATGGCACGCCACATTGCACGGGCGTAGAGGTGTGGACGGGCCACGGCTATGTGAGCGTCACCGCCAAAGAGTCGGTGGTGCTCAGTGCAGGCGCCATTGGTACGCCACAAATACTGCAGCTCTCAGGCCTTGGCCCAGCAAACTTGCTCCAACAACACGGCATTGACCCCGTCATCGACTTACCCGGCGTGGGTGCCAATTTGCAAGACCATTTGCAAATTCGCTCGGTCTTCAAAGTGCAAGGCGTTGAAACTCTCAACACCCTCGCCAACAGCTGGTGGGGCAAAGCCAAGATTGGTTTGGAGTACGCCTTCAAACGCAGCGGCCCCATGAGCATGGCCCCATCACAACTCGGCGCCTTCACCCGCAGCAGCCCCGACCAGCCTTACCCGAACATCGAATACCACGTGCAACCCTTGAGCCTTGATGCGTTTGGCGAGCCCCTGCACAACTTCCCAGCCTTCACTGCCAGCGTGTGCAACTTGAACCCCACCAGCCGTGGCACGGTGAACATCACCAGTGGCAACTTTGCTGACGCGCCAAAGATTGCGCCCAACTACCTGAGCACCGACGCCGACCGCCAAGTGGCCGCCGACTCACTGCGCGTGACGCGCCGGATTGCCGCGCAGCCCGCACTCGCGCAATACAAGCCCGAGGAATACAAGCCTGGCGTGCAATACCAAACAGACGAAGACTTGGCGCGTTTGGCAGGTGACATTGCCACCACCATCTTTCACCCCGTCGGCACCGCACGCATGGGCCGCATCGACGACCCCATGGCCGTGGTGGACCCCGAGTTGCGTGTGCGCGATGGACGCGGCGGCGTGGTGCGCGGCTTGCGGGTGGTCGACGCCAGCGTCATGCCCACCATCACCAGCGGCAACACCAACAGCCCCACCTTGATGATGGCCGAGAAGGCTGCACAGTGGCTGGCCCATGAGGCGCAACACCGCTGAAGCCTTGCCGCTAGGGTTACTCCTCAAGGGAATGTCCTAGGCAAAATCAGCATCGGCGGCGCTTACAGTCTTGTCACTCGAAACAGCGTCAGCGCTGTTGTCAAGAGGGTCTGAGGAGACAAACACAACAGACGCTTCCACAGGAACGTCACCCCTGCAAAGGCACCGGTCACCCCGGTGCCTTTTGCTTTGTGGCCCCTTCATTTACAAGCCACAATCGCCCGCATGGAAATTTTCTTCACCACCTTCGCCTCGGCCTTGGCGGGTTTTGTGGATTCGATTGTGGGCGGCGGCGGCTTGATTTTGCTGCCCGCTTTGTTGGCAACTTACCCAAGCACCACACCAGCCACTTTGTTTGGCACCAACAAAAGTGCCTCTGTGTGGGGCACCGCATTTGCCACTTGGCAGTACAGCCAACGTGTCCACATCCGGTGGGCGGCATTGCTCCCTGCTGCGCTCACCACCATGGTGGCTTCGTTTGCGGGCGCTTGGCTGGTCACCTTGGTGTCGCCCGAATTTTTACGTCGTTTGTTACCGGCTGTGCTGCTGGTGGTGTTGCTCTACACCTTGATGCGCAAAGACATGGGGCGCCACCATGCGCCACGTTTTCATGGCCGCGCTGAGCTATGGGCCACCTCGGCCATCGGGCTGACGATTGGGTTTTACGATGGTTTTTTTGGGCCGGGGACGGGCAGCTTTTTTGTCTTCTTGCTGGTGCGCTGGCTGGGCTACGATTTTTTAAATGCATCGGTGGCCGCCAAGTTGCTCAACCTCTCTAGCAACATGGCTGCCTTGACCTTGTTCACCCTCAAAGGCCATGTGTGGTGGCACATGGCCTTGCCCTTGGCCATGGCGAATGTGGCCGGCAGCTTGCTTGGCACGCGCATGGCGTTGCAGCACGGCGCCGGCTTTGTGCGCGGCATGTTCATCGTGGTGGTGAGTGCGCTGATTTGCAAAACCAGCTACGACGCATTTTTGCGTTAACGCGCGCTGCTGGCTGTGGGCTTTGGCCCAACCGCCACAGAGGCAGGTTTGGTGGGTGCTGAGGCTGCTTTTTCTGCGGCGGATGCCACTCTCTGCGCGGCAGAGGCTGTCACGATCGGTTCTTCCACCGCCAACTCCGCCGCCTTGGGCGGCCAAGGCACGTTGGCCACCGCACGTGGCTTACCAATCGGGCGTGTGGCTTGGCCCTTTTGCACGGCCTCAATGTCCTCTTGCGAGGGGTACTGGCCCATGATGACAAAGTCAAACACACGTCGGGCAATTGGCGCTGCGTTTTGCGCACCAAAGCCTGCGTTTTCCACAACCATGGCCAAAGCCACTTTGGGGTCGTCTGCGGGTGCGAACGCCACAAACAAGGCGTGGTCACGCATGCGCTCGTCAATGCTGGAGGCGTTGTATTTTTCGTTTTGCTTGACCGTGAACACCTGTGCTGTGCCCGTTTTGCCTGCGCTCACATACTGCGCACCCACAAAACTGGTGGCCGATGTGCCTTCGATGTTCACGCCGATCATGCCCTTTTTGATGACCTCTAAGTTCTCGGGAAGCAAGGGCAATTGACCAATCGGCTCTTTCGCCACGGGCGTCGATGCTTTGGTTTCAACGTCCAACACCTCACGCACCAAGTGCGGCTTCATCTTCAAACCGTTGTTGGCCACCGTGCCCATGGCATGGGCAATTTGCAGCATGGTGAAGTTGTTGTAGCCCTGACCAATGCCCAGCGAAATGGTTTCGCCCGAGTACCAACGCTGCTGCTCTGGCTTTTTGTAGGTCGTGCGCTTCCACTCCGTGGATGGCAACACGCCACGTGATTCGCCCAAGATGTCAATGCCCGTGATTTGGCCAAAACCCAAAGGCTTCATTTGGTCATGCATCAAGTCCACGCCCATGTCACGCGCCAGTGTGTAGTAGTAGGTGTCGCACGACTCGACAATGGATTTGTACATGTCGACCGAGCCATGACCCCCTTCTTTGTCATCACGGAACCGGTGGTTACCGAACATGAAAAAACCCGGGTCAGAAATGATGGTCTTCTCCGCACGCTTGCCCGTTTGCAAAGCCGCCAAAGCCATGAAAGGCTTGTAGGTGGAGCCCGGCGGATAGGTGCCACGCAAGGCACGATTGAGCAACGGCTTGTCAATCGACTCATTGAGCGCTTGCCAGTTTTCAGAGTCAATGCCGTCCACAAACAAGTTGGGGTCAAACGTGGGCTTGCTCACAAAGGCGAGCACCTCACCCGTTTTGGGATCGAGCGCCACCAACGCGCCACGGCGTTTGCCGTACAAATCTTCCACCAACTTTTGCAGTTTGATGTCGATGGACAACACCACGCTGTTGCCAGGAATCGCTTGGCTGCTGTTGAGGCGACGCACTGCACGCCCCCCCGCCGAGGTTTCCATCTCTTGCACACCGGTGGTGCCATGCAATTGTTTTTCGTAGCTTTGCTCGACGCCCAGCTTGCCGATGTAGTCGGTGCCGCGGTAGTTGCCCGCATCTTCCGACTCTTCAATCTTGCCTTTTTCCGCTTGGTTGATGCGACCGATGTAACCAATCACATGGCTGGCCAATTGGTTGTACGGATAGTTGCGAAACAAACGGGCTCGAATTTCTACGCCGGGGAAACGGTAGCGTTGCGCCGCAAAGCGCGCCACCTCTTCGTCCGTCAAACGGTTGCGAATCGGCACCGATTCAAAGCTCTTGGATTCGCTGATTTGCTTTTTGAAACGGCGCTTGTCACGCGGCTGAATGTCAATGACGCCCGACAGCTGTTCGATGACTTCTTCGAGCGGGGCAATGACTTTGGAGGATGTGATTTCTAAGGTGTAGGCCGAATAGTTGGTGGCCAACACAATGCCATTGCGGTCCATGATGACGCCACGGTTGGGCACGATGGGCACAATCGCCGTGCGGTTGTTTTCGGCTTGGGCATTGAGCTCGTCATAGCGCACCACCTGCAGGTAAAACAAGCGCAGTGCGAGCAGCCCAAACAACACCAAAATCGCGCCCGTCACCACCACCATGCGCGACCTGAAGCGTCGCAGATCGGACTCGATGTCGCGAATCACCCTCATAGTGGTCGATTCGCGTCAGGGTTGGGTGCGCGGCGCTGTGGCGCCAACAAGAACACACTCACCACAGGCCACAACAAGGCCTCCAGCAAGGGGGATAAAAAGATGGTCCAGCCCGGAAACAAAGCGCCCGACATCATGCGCACCATCAGCTCTAGGGCATGGGCCAACGCAAACAAAGGCAGCACCTGCATGGCCTGCGACGGCACAGTGAACCAGAGCAAGCGACGATGCACCATCACAGCCATGAAGCCCAACGCGGTGTAGCTCAGGGCGTGCTGCCCTAACAAGGCCGATTGGTGCACATCGGTAGCCACGCCAAAAAAGAACGAAATACCAATACCCACCAAGCGGGGCTGGTGCACGCACCAAAACACCAAGACCAAGGCCAAGAAGTCAGGCATCCATGCGGCATTGCCCACCAAGCTGATGTTGACCACCATATTGGCAAACAAAGCCAACAGCAAGGTGAACAAAATAAACAAAGGGTTGGCTGGCAACAGCAGCTGCTGGCCGCGGGGCATGATCATTTGCGACCTCCTTTTTGAGAGGTCACAGGCGCAGGCTTTTCAATTTGTGGGCGGGGCGGCAACTGGTCGCTCAACGGCTCGAGCACCATCACATGGCGTGCGCCTTGAACATGGCCCAGAGGCTCGCACAAAATGCGCGCAAACGCCGTTTCCGCACGGCGCTCCACTTTGGTCACCTTGCCCACCATGACACCCGCCGGATAAATACCGTCGACGCCGCTGGTCGACAACAAGTCGCCCACCTCAATGTCCGCGTTGGTCGCCATGAAGCGCAGCTCCAGCAGCGGGGCACCCCCCGACTCACCATACGCCACGCCTCGCGCACCCGTGCGGGTGTTGAGCACGGGAATCGAGTGCTCGCGATCCGTCACCAACGTCACCTCGCTGACCAAGGGCAACACGTGCGTGACTTGCCCCAAGATGCCGTGCTCATCCATGACGGGCGAGCTGGCTTTGACGCCATGCGTCATACCTTTGTCGATGATCAGTTTGCGGGTGTAGGGATCGGCGGCGTCGTACAACACCTCGGCCGCAATGCCCTTGGTGTCTAAGCGTGTGCTCAGGCTCAACAACTCGCGCAGTTGCTTGTTTTCAAGCGCGAGTTGTTCGACTTGACCCGAGCGACGCGCTTGCACCAACAGCTCTTGGCGAGCTTCGCGCTCTGAGGCTTGCGCCACATCGCGGTCTTGCATGTAGTCGCCTGTGTACGCCATGAGCACCTGTGGGCGCATGGCCAACCACTGCACAGGGTAGAGCGCGACAGACAAGGCTGCACGCAAAGGCTGAGTCACCCCAAAACGCACATCGGCCACCATCAACAGCACCGACAAGGCGCTGAAGAAAAGTAATTTGGAGACAGCCGATGGGCCTTGCTTGAAGAAGGCCGGGGGGGAGCGGTCGAGGGTGCCCAGTGGCACAGAGTTATTCGCTCGTGAAGATGGAGCCCAAACGCTCCATGCGTTCCAACGCCAAGCCGCAACCACGCACCACGCAAGTGAGCGGATCTTCGGCCACCAAGACTGGCAAGCCCGTTTCTTCGGCCAACAAGCGGTCGAGGTCACGCAGCAAGGCGCCACCGCCGGTGAGCATCATGCCGCGCTCGGCAATGTCTGCGCCCAACTCGGGGGGGGTTTGCTCCAGCGCGTTTTTCACGGCTGAGACGATGTTGTTCAGGGGGTCCGTCAAGGCTTCCAAAATTTCGTTGGAAGAGATCGTGAACGAACGTGGCACACCTTCTGAGAGGTTGCGGCCCTTGACTTCCATTTCCTTGACTTCAGAGCCAGGGAAGGCAGAGCCGATTTCTTTTTTGATGGCTTCAGCCGTGGGCTCGCCAATCAACATGCCGTAGTTGCGACGGATGTAGTTGATGATGGCTTCGTCAAACTTGTCGCCACCCACACGCACGCTGCCTTTGTAGACCATGCCGCCCAACGAGATCACGCCCACTTCGGTGGTACCACCACCGATGTCCACCACCATCGAGCCAGAGGCTTCAGACACAGGCAAACCAGCACCAATGGCGGCTGCCATGGGCTCTTCAATCAAATACACCTCAGAGGCACCAGCACCCAAAGCAGATTCGCGAATCGCGCGACGTTCCACTTGGGTTGAGCCGCAAGGCACGCAAATGATGATGCGGGGGCTGGGCTTTAACACCGAGCGGGGGTGCACCATCTTGATGAACTGCTTGAGCATTTGCTCAGTCACCGTGAAATCGGCGATCACGCCGTCTTTCATGGGACGAATGGCTTCGATGTTGCCGGGCACTTTGCCCAACATGGCCTTGGCTTCATGGCCAACGGCTTGAATGGTTTTCTTGCCTTGAGGGCCGCCTTCGTGGCGAATGGACACCACCGAGGGCTCGTCCAACACGATGCCTTTGTCGCGCACATAAATCAGGGTGTTGGCGGTACCCAGGTCAATCGCCAAATCGGTGGAGAAATACCGACGAAAAGATCCAAACATGTCTGTCCTCTAAGCTTGCCCGCGGGCGCGGACACAAAGGCGAGATAATACCGCATCGCCCGTAAACCACGGGTTTATCCCTTGTAAAAGTATGTCCCTCAACGACCAAGACATTCGCCGCATTGCCAACTTGGCACGGCTCGAGCTTCAGCCTGATGAACAGGCCCGCATGCTCAGCAAAATCAACGATTTTTTCGGCATCGTCGAACAAATCCGTGCCGTCGACACCACCGGCGTGGTGCCCATGGCCCATCCTGTGGATGCCATGGCCAACGCCAACATTTCCTTACGCTTGCGCCCCGATGTGGCCAGCGAGCCGAACCACCGCGACGCCAACCAACAAAGTGCCCCCGCCGTGGAGCGTGGTTTGTTCTTGGTTCCCAAAGTGATTGAGTGAGGCGCACGACATGACACACGCATTGCATGACAAAAGCGTCATCGAACTCGTCGCCGCACTGACGCAAAAACAAGTCAGCGCGGTTGAACTGGCGCAGCACTTTTTGGCACGCGCCAAAGCAGACACCACGGGCTCGTTTTTGGCCCTGAACGAAGAGGCCACCTTGACCCAAGCCAAAGCGGCCGACGCCCGCATTGCCGCTGGCACCGCAGGGACGCTCGAAGGCGTGCCGTTGGCGCACAAAGACGTGTTCGTCACCCGCGAGTTCCCCACCACCGCTGGCTCCAAAATTTTGAGCGGTTACCGTTCGCCGTTTGACGCCACCGTGGTCGCCAAGCTTGGCGCAGGCGTGAACGGCCAAGACGGCGCTGGCATGGTCACCTTGGGCAAGGTCAACTGCGACGAATTCGCCATGGGTTCGAGCAACGAAAACTCGGCCTATGGCGCTGTGAAAAACCCGTGGGATGCCACGCGCATTCCCGGTGGCTCATCAGGCGGCAGCGCTGCCGTGGTGGCGGCACGTTTGGCGCCCGCCTCGACAGGCACCGACACCGGCGGCTCCATTCGCCAACCGGCTAGCTTTTGTGGCATCACCGGCATCAAGCCTACCTATGGTCGCGCCAGCCGTTACGGCATGATCGCCTACGCCTCCAGCCTTGACCAAGCCGGCCCCATGGCCCGCAGTGCCGAAGACTGTGCGTTGTTGTTGTCGGCCATGTGCGGCCCCGATTTGGACCGCGATTCCACCTCGCTGGAGGTGCCAACTGAAAACTTCTCGGCCCACTTGAACGACAGCTTGGCAGGCCTGCGCATCGGCATCCCCAAAGAGTTTTTTGGCGACGGTTTGTCTGGCGACGTGCGCACCGCCATTGATGCGGCACTCAGCACCCTGCAAGCCCAAGGCGCCCAGCTCGTGCCCATCACACTGCCCCGCACCGAATTGGCCATTCCTGTGTACTACATCATCGCGCCCGCCGAAGCCAGCTCGAACCTGAGCCGTTTTGATGGCGTGAAGTTTGGCCACCGTGCCAAGGACTACACAGACCTCGTGAGCATGTACAAAAAAACGCGTGCCGAAGGGTTTGGCGAAGAGGTCAAGCGTCGCATCATGACGGGTGCTTATGTGCTCTCACACGGCTACTACGACGCGTACTACCTGCAAGCGCAAAAAATTCGCCGCATGATTGCCGACGACTTCCAACGCGCCTTCACCGAGTGCGATGTGATCGCTGGCCCTGTGGCGCCTACAGTCGCATGGAAATTGGGCAACAACGCCGCTGACCCCTTGGCCGATTATTTGGCAGACATCTTCACCCTGCCCGCCTCGCTCGCTGGCTTGCCTGGCATGAGTTTGCCTGTGGGCTTTGGTGAAGGCCATATGCCTGTGGGCATGCAACTCATTGGCAACTATTTGCAAGAGGCCAAGTTGCTCAACGTGGCGCACCAGTTCCAACGCAACACCGATTTCCACCTCCAAAAACCGGAGGGGCTGTCATGATGCCCCCACGCTCTTCACTTCGTGTAATCGCTGCCCCCCGAGGGGGCGCTGGCCTCCTTTGGGGCGGCCCGGCAGGAGTCCAACATGTCTAAATTAGTTCAAGGCTACGAAGTCGTCATCGGCTTTGAGACCCACGCCCAGCTCTCCACGCAGAGCAAAATTTTCAGCCGTGCGCCCACCGCCTTTGGTGCCGAAGCCAACACCCAAGCCTGCGCGGTGGACATGGCCCTGCCCGGCACGCTCCCCGTGATGAACGTGGGCGCTGTCGAGCGCGCCATTGAGTTCGGCTTGGCCGTCAACTCACACATCGCCGAGCGCAGCATCTTTGCGCGTAAAAACTACTTCTACCCCGACCTGCCCAAGGGCTACCAAATCAGTCAGTTTGAAATTCCTGTGGTGCAAGGCGGCGAGGTCTCGTTCTTCTTGGAAGAAGGCAAAGAGACGGTGCACAAAACCGTGCGCTTGGTGCGCGCCCATTTGGAAGAAGACGCAGGCAAATCGCTGCATGAAGATTTCATTGGTCAAAGCGGCATCGACTTGAACCGCGCCGGCACACCGCTACTGGAAATCGTGACCGAGCCCGACATTCGTTCCAGCGACGAGGCGGTGGCTTACGCCAAAGAGCTGCACAAAATTGTGACGTGGATTGGCATTTGCGACGGCAACATGCAAGAAGGCTCGTTCCGTTGCGACGCCAACGTGTCGGTGCGCAAACCGGGCGAGCCCTTGGGCACACGGCGTGAAATCAAAAACTTGAACAGCTTCAAGTTCATGCAACAAGCCATCGACTTCGAGGTGCGTTGGCAAATTGAACAAATCGAAGACGGCCACGCCATTGAACAAGCCACGGTGTTGTTCGACCCCGACACGGGCGAAACACGCGCCATGCGCACCAAGGAAGACGCGGCCGACTACCGCTACTTCCCCGACCCAGACCTGCCGCCGTTGGTGATTGGCCGCGATTGGGTCGAACGTGTGAAAAGCGAAATGGCCGAGTTGCCTCGTGTGATGGCCGAGCGTTTTGTCAAAGACTATGCGCTGCCCGAATACGACGCCACACTGCTCACCCAAAGCAAGGCCACAGCGGCCTACTTTGAAGCGGCTGCCAAGGCATGCGGCCAACCCAAATTGGCCAGCAACTGGATCATGGGCGAGGTGTCACGTCGTTTGAACAGCGCTGAGCTGACGTTTGACAACCTCCCCGTCAGCGCAGCACAACTGGGCGCCATGATCGCGCGCATTCAAGACGGCACGATCAACAACAACTCCGCCAAGCAAGTGTTTGAAGCCTTGTGGAACGGCGAGGACAACGTGGACGCCATCATCGAAGCCAAAGGCCTCAAACAGATGAACGACACCGGTGAGTTGGAAAAAATCATCGACGATGTGTTGGCCGCCAACCCCAAAAACGTAGAAGAGTTCAAGGCTGGCAACACCAAAGCTTTGAACGGCTTGGTCGGCCCCATCATGAAGGCCAGCAAAGGCAAAGCGAACCCCGCGCAAGTCAATGCGCTGTTGATGAAGAAGCTGGGGTAAATCATCATCACGGACACTGCACCGCCCACACCCGCGCCCCACAGCCTCCTAGAAGACCTGCAAGGTCTGCTCACTGGCTGTTTGTTTGTTGCGCTGGGGGTGTGCATGTTTCGTGAAGCCGCGTTGTTCACAGGCGGCACCACGGGCGTTGCGTTCTTGGTGCATTACTTTCTCGGGCTGGCGCTTGGGCCGGTGCTGTTTGTGATCAACCTACCGTTTTACGTGTTTGGCTGGCATCGCCTAGGGCATGCCTTCACACTGAAAACTTTTGTGGCTGTGGGACTGTTGTCCCTGTATGTCGAACTGCTCCCGCGTTGGATTGCCTTCTCTTACCTCGACCCTGTGTTTGCGGCCGTGATGGCAGGCTTGTTGGTCGGAACGGGCATTCTGATTTTGATTCGCCACGGTGCGAGCTTGGGTGGCGTCACCATCATGTCGGTGTATCTGCAAAAAACACGCGGCTGGCGCGCCGGCCATGTGCAAATGGCCGTTGACGCCTGCATCTTGGTCACCGCCTTTGCACTGACCGATGCACGCAAGGCCTTGTTGTCTTTGCTCGGGGCGTTTGCTTTGAATTTGGTGATTGCCGTCAATCACCGCGCCGATCGTTACTACGGCGCGTGATCGACAATTTTCAAACGCCGTAACGTTCGCGGTACGCCTGCGTGCGTGCCAAGTGTTCACCCATGGCATTGCCGGGCTGCTTGCCCAAGTAGGCCAACAAGTCTTCGAGCTTTGCAATGGTGCACACGCTCATGCCCAACTGCTCACGCACATATTGCACGGCACTGTAGGGCACGTCTTTCGTGGTGCCGTCGGCTTGTTTTTCGGTGGCCATCTCTTGGCGGTCCAACGCAATCGCCACGGCATGCGGCGTGGCGCCTGCGGCCTTGATGAGGGCAATGGATTCACGCGCAGCAGTGCCCGCGCTCATCACATCGTCAACGATCAACACGCGCCCTTTGAGGGGCGCGCCCACCAAGCTGCCGCCCTCGCCATGGTCTTTGGCTTCTTTGCGGTTGTAGGCAAAGGGCACGTTTTTACCCAAGCGCGCCAACTCAATCGACACTGCCGCGCCCAGCGGAATGCCTTTGTAGGCAGGGCCAAAAATCATGTCGAACTCGATGCCACTGTTGACAATGCACTGGGCGTAAAAGCTGGCCAACTTGCCTAACTTGGCGCCATCGTCAAACAAACCGGCATTGAAAAAATAAGGCGATAGGCGGCCTGCCTTGGTTTTGAACTCACCAAATTTCAAGACGCCGCAATCCAGCGAAAATTGCACAAATTCTTGGGCCAACACGTCGTTGGTCACGGCACTGTTACTCATGGGGAAAATCCTTGTTCAAACTCACCAGCCTCAACCTCAATGGCATTCGTTCTGCAGCCCGCAAGGGCGTGGAGGCGTGGATCGAAAAATCGAAGCCCGATTGTATTTGCGTCCAAGAAATCAAAGCCCAGGCCACAGACATCGAGGGCACGTTCGACACCTTGGCGGGGATGCAAGGCCACTTTCAATACGCCGAGAAAAAGGGTTACTCGGGCGTGGGCATCTACACACGCCACGAACCCAGCGATGTGATCGTTGGCTTTGACGGCGGTGAATTCGACGCCGAAGGCCGCTATGTGGAGCTGCGTTTTGACACACCCGCACGCAAGCTCTCGATCATCAGCAGCTACTTTCCCAGCGGCTCATCGGGCCCCGAGCGCCAAGACGCCAAGTACCGTTTTTTGAATGCCATGTATCCGCATTTGCAAGCCCTCAAGGCGCAGCGCGAGTTTGTGCTGTGCGGCGACATCAACATCGCGCACAAAGAAGCCGACTTGAAAAACTGGAAAGGCAATGTGAAGAACAGCGGCTTCTTGCCCGAGGAACGTGTGTGGATGACGCAACTCACCACCGAAGGCGGTGTGGTGGATGTGTACCGCCAACTCGAGCCCGACGCCACCGACGCTTGCTACACCTGGTGGAGCAACCGAGGCCAAGCCTATGCCAACAACGTGGGCTGGCGTTTGGACTACCACTTGGCCACGCCCGCCGTGGCTGCTATGGCTCGCAGCACGGAGACCTTCAAAGACATCAAGTTCAGTGACCACGCGCCGCACACCATCAGTTACGAAGGTTTGCTGTGACATTTGGTAGTTGAGTTTCCAATCACCTAAACGCCTGCCTCTTTATCGGACGATTTCCATCAGTTTTCCAAAGCTGTTCACCACGTCGTACTTCACGTTTTCAGGTGCAAATTTCTTGTTGATTGCGGCAAAGAACTTGCGGGCGCATTCGATCTTGGTGGCTTCTAGAGGGCGCAGGTCCATGCTAGACATAGAGCCCTTGGTTTCGGCCACAAAGTACACGTGCTTGACGCTGCCTTCTTTGAATGAGATGGCCCAGTCGGGGTTGTAGTCACCCACCGGCGTAGGGATCAAAAACCCTCTGGGCAGTTTGGCGTAAACCACCACGTCTTTGCTGGTATCCAGCTCTTTCACAAACTCGCGTTCGATATTTGAGTCAGTCATCACATAGTCGTAAATGTGCCGCTCAAGCTTGTTACCGGCTTTACTCAGGTCTTGTTTGGTCTGTCCCGCAGTAAAGATATCTAGGTCATATTCTTCGGCCACTGTGTTGTATGCCAAATGCTCAATGATGACCGTGGCTTTTTGTTCGTTAATCACGCGGATCGCCTCTGCCATGAAGCTTTCTGGATTGGTCTTGTACTGCGCAAAAACAGCAGCATTCACGCCTTGCAAAATATCGGCAATGGTGCGGCGGGTTAAAACAGTACCCTCAGCCAGTTTGCCAATCAGGTCGTACTTGACAGTTGAATGAACCGAAATTTTGTTGTCCTCAATCTCGGTTGCCATCAACACAAATGCATCGCCCTTTTTTAACTCGTCACCAGTAATGTGCGCAACCTGCTCACCACGTTGAATCGTGTACTGCAAAGGCGTGACACGCAAACCAGCGTCTTTGCTGTTGATAGCGGCAATGGCTTTTTGTACCAGCTCGGCTGAATCGAAATGCACGGTGTAAGCGGCTTTGTGATTGATGCGACTCCAAAGCGCTTTGAACTCTTGCTTGTCAAAGTTGGCATTAGGCAGCAGCTTCTTGGCTTTGCGACCATCGTCTGGCTTGGGCATCTGGCCTTCGCTGAACACCGTATCCACCAGCTTGACGATCTGGTCTGCCATGGGCAACAAATCATCGGGCATCCAAATGCGCCAAGGTGGCACCGGGCACCAGCTGCGCTGTCCAGTCCGTCGGCAGCGTTTGCTGGCGAATTTCATCGAGCTTGTCCAAGCCTAGAGACGTGCGACTTTCACCCGCTCGGGCGTAATAGTGCCCCTTCCAAGCAATGGGCATGCCCCGTGGGGCGGGTGGCACTTCCATCAGCACCACGCGGCCAGCGGCGTGCTGCAGCACATGGATGTTGCGCAGCGTAATGCTGGGCTCGGTGCTGTCGGCAATCTGGGCCTTCAGGCTTTGCAAACGCTCCGGCTCTGGCCTGTAATCGGTGCCCGACACGCTGCGGGTTTTGTTGTTCACGCCAAACACCAGCCACGCCCGGTCAACACCACGCAAGTTAGCCTCATTGGCCAGGGCAGAGAAATACTCACCGATCTTGTCGGTGTCGTAGTCATGGCCCGCCTGCTTGAACTCGACCACCTCGTTTTCCCAGGTGGCGATCAAGTCGGTCAGCAAAGCATCGAGTGCGGCATGGTCCATGGCGGCTCCTGTCAGAGGCACTTGACTTCGGTCGAAGGCGAAAGCTGCTTGAAAATTTGCTCCACGTTGATCTTGACCGCGCTGTCCTTGAAGCCTGCGTCGCGGAACACCACGCGCAGCGGCTGCTCTTTGGCCAGCTCTTTCACAAAGACCTCATCGTAGCTGAACCGGTCTTTTGAGAAGATGTTGGTCTTGAGGTTACGGTTGTAGTTGAGCCAGTTGTCGGCGAGCTTTTTAGGGCACAGCACCAACACCGACTTGTTACGCAACTCGTAATACTTGACCACGGCCAACGCTGTGAAGGTTTTTCCTAAGCCCACGCTGTCAGCCAAGATGCAACCGCTGTAGGTTTCAAGCTTGTTGATGATGCCAGTAGCCGCATCCTTTTGGTAGTTGAAGAGTTTTTTCCAGATCAAGGTTTCCTGGTAACCCGTTAAGTCATTGGGCAGTACGTCTTCGTTAATGTCATCTAAGAACTCGTTGAAGATGTTGTAGAGCATCAAAAAGTAGATGCTCTCAGGCGAGTTCTCTTGGTAGACCGAGTCAATGTGATCACAAATTTGATCTGTGACGTCTTGGAGCTTTTCTGGATCTTGCCAAATTTGGTTAAATAGATTGAGATAAGTGACCGTAAAAGCGGACTCATCCATCTTGTTGACCAAGTTGGAAACAGCGTTGCCAGGTTGGTACCCCAAATCTACTGCGGTAAAACCATGTAATGGCATGTACGCCGTGTCTATGGCCTCTCCCTGCACACAAGCGAATTGCTGCATTGGCGATTGAGTTTGATTGGACTTGAACTTGGCTTTACGACGAATCCAATCTGCGCACTCTTTGGCAATGGCTTTTTGCGTCAGTTTGTTCCGCAACTGAATTTCAAACTCGCTGCCGTATAGACTTCGTTCACGATCTAGCTTTGGAATGTGAAACTCGCGTTTCTCTTTACGAATTTTGTCTGCGGCCTCATTTGCTACAAACGTCGGGGCGGTAAAGATAAAGTCGACCCCATCAATCTTCTCAAGCTCGGCTTTTAGCGCTTCATACGCATACATTGAAAAACACGATGCCGCGATCTTGAGTCTTGTGCCTGTCTTAAGCGTCAGTTTTAGGTCATCACCTAGCAAGCGATTGATGTTGTCTAGAAGTTCCATCTGCTAAAAATAGGGTGCCATCTCTTACAAAATTTGTTGATTTAATTATGCCTTGGGCATCTTTGTGCCTAAAGAAAATTTAATGTAAATGGACTAACGAAATTTTTGGATTAATGGATATTGCCAAACGACAGCTGCTCAGTTTGTATATTTTTCTGCCTCTAGACTCATATTAGGCACCACTACTTTTGCGCTATTGCCCGCCCAGTGACGCAATAAGCCCTAGATGCACAAACCGAAACTTGTTTTCTCGCTAGCGCGAGCATTGCCTCCTAGGGCGGGGCAGGTCAAAGTCAAAAAGAAATTGGGAAACTCTATTGTTTAGAGTTGCGCTCTTGTATGTCATGTCGAGTTGATTGTTTGTCAACTCGATAAAACTAAAATCTGCTCGTAAATACTATGAATAGACGTGAGAACTTTTGGAAGCTCAACTGTCCACTGCCAACATCTGAACCCACAAGCCACTGTGTCGCCATCATCGGCGCAGGCCCTGCAGGCTTGATGGCTGCAGAAATGCTCAGCGCCGCGGGCTTGCAAACGCATGTGTACGATGCGATGCCCTCGGTGGGTCGCAAATTTTTGCTGGCGGGCTTAGGCGGCCTCAACCTCACCCATGCGGAAGCCTTTGACACCTTTGTCACACGCTACGGTGCACAGCAAAACGCCTGTGCTGCATGGCTCCAAGACTTTGATGCCAACGCCATTCGCGCTTGGGTACAAGGCTTGGGCTTAGAGACGTTTGTGGGCACCTCACAACGTGTGTTCCCCACCGACATGAAGGCCGCACCGCTTTTGCGCGCTTGGTTGCACCGCTTGCGTCATCCGACACAAGGCGTGCCCGTCACGTTTCATATGCGCCACCGCTGGAATGGCCAGGTGCAACACAACGCCCAGGGCTACACCCTCACGTTTGACACTGCCCATGGGCCACACACCTCACACGCACGCGCAGTGGTCTTGGCTTTGGGTGGCGGCAGTTGGGCCAAGCTGGGCTCTGATGGCGCATGGCAGCCGTGGCTGAGCAACTTGGGGCTTGATGTGTCGCCGCTTCGCCCGAGCAACTGTGGCTTTGATGTGCAAGGAGGATGGTCTGCCCATTTGCGCGACAAGTTTGCAGGCACGCCCATCAAGGGTGCGGTGCTCCATGCCGAGGGGTTTTCACGCAAAGGCGAGTTTGTCATCACCGCCACGGGCATTGAGGGCAGCTTGGTGTACGCCGCATCGGCTTTGCTGCGTGAGGCCATTGCACGCAATGGCACGGCCACCGTTCACCTCGATTTGAAACCCGATTTCTCTGCACAACGTGTGCATGACGAGGTTGCGCACCCGCGCGGCTCAAGGTCGTTGTCGAGCCATCTCAAGAGTCGGTTGAATGTGTCGCCTGTGCATTTGGCGCTGTTGCACGAGGTCTTGACCAAGGAGGCAATGTCAGATGCGGCCCAAATAGCGGCCACCCTCAAGGCGTTGCCTTTGACACTGAGCGCGCCGCGTCCGATCGACGAAGCCATCAGCACAGCGGGCGGCGTGACATTGGAGTGCCTCACCTCAGAGCTCATGTCGCGCCAACACCCCGGCCTGTTCATGGCGGGCGAGATGTTGGACTGGGAAGCCCCCACGGGCGGGTACTTGCTCAGCGCTTGCTTGGCAAGTGGCCGCGTGGCGGGCTTGGGTGCTGCGCGTTATTGCGCGATGGCTTCGATGGCGATGTCAATGCGCACTTCGTCACCCACATAAGGTGCGTATTTGCCGGCGTTGAATTCGCTGCGCTTGATCACGGTGAAGGCATTGGCGCCAATGGCTGGCTTTTTCAACATGGGGTGAGGCATGGCTTGGAAGCTGGTCACGGTCAGTGTCACAGGCTTGGTCACGCCCTTGATGGTGAGGTTGCCTTCCACAGACTTGGGCTTATCGCCTTCAAACACCACCTTGGTCGATTTGAAAGTGGCTTGGGGGAACTTGGCGGTGTCCAAGAAATCTTCGCCTTGGATGTGCTCGTTGAAATCAACAAAGCCTGTGCTCACAGACTTCGTGTCAATCACGATGTCCACCGAACCTTTTTTGGCTTCAGCGTCAAACACCACATGACCTGTCGTCTTGCTGAAGCTGCTCAATTGCGTGGAGTAACCAAAGTGCGAGTACGAAAAGCGAGGGAAGGTGTGTGTGCCATCCACACCATAGGTGAGTGGCGCAGCCATGGCCGAGGTGGCGACTGCACTGGTGAGCACCAAAGCGGCGACGATGCGTTGGATTGATTTCATGTGAATACTCCTTTTAGAAAATCATTTGCCAGGATTGGCGGTGAGTTGAAAATTAACTTGGATGTCGTTAGCCACCACATCAAATTTGGCCCAAATGCCTTCACCAATGGCGAAGTCACCCCGGCGCATGACAAAGCCGCCGGTGAACACCCCTGTGTTGCCTTGCGCCACATGCTTGAGCGGAAATTTGATGTCTTGGGTTTTGCCTTTGATGGTGAGCACGCCACTCACCTCAAATTGATTGGCCCCTGAGGGCTTAATTTGTTTGGCAACAAAGCTTGCTTTGGGAAATGCTTTGACGTTGAACCACGATTTGCCCACCACTTCGTCATCGGCATCTGCCGAACCTGCATCCACGCTGGCCAAATCAATTTCAATTTGCGCTTGTGCAGCTGCAGGTTTGGCGGGGTCAAAGCTCAACTGAGCATTGAACTTTTTAAAGTGCCCATCCATGGCCACGCCCATTTGCTTGTATTGAAATGTGACCTTGCTTTTTTCAGCTTGAATGGTTTTGTATTCGACGGCCTGTGCCGTGAAGGCCGAGGCAGCCAAAACGAGGGCGAAAAGTTTTTTCATACCAAATCCTTGTTTGCGTGCCCATGGGGCAACATCCGTTTCAAAATATCGTCTTTGTCGATCCAGTGATGTTTGAGTGCAGCCGCCACATGGCCTGCCAACAAAAACAGCAACACGAAATTGAGCGATTCATGCACTTCGTGCAGCAAGTGCCCCAACTCTTTGTCTTTCTCCAGCAAGTCAGGCAACGGCAACACACCAAACCAAACCGTGGGCACACCTTTGGCTGAGCTCAACAACCAACCACTCAAGGGGATGATGACCATCAAGCCGTAAAGTGCTGCGTGGCCCAAATGCGCAAAGCGTTGCAACCACGGCGACATGCTGCTGGGGTATGCGGGCGGCGGGTTCATCACTCGCCACGTCAAGCGCAACCAAACCAGCAGAAAAACGGTGACGCCGGCCCACTTGTGCCACGCGTAGTACTGCAACTTTTCTGGCGACAGCGTCATGTCCGTCATCACAAAGCCGAGAGCCAACAAGCCGACGATGAGCACGGCCATGCCCCAATGAAAAGCTTTTGCCACGGCGGTGTAGGTGTTGTGGTTCATGTGTGCTCCTTTAGTGGACGAAGGCGTAGCCATCCATCGAAATCACGTAGTTGTTGATGCCGCGGTAGAACGCTTGCGGTGTTGCATGGACACCCGCAGCCCCCAACGCCACGAAGAGTGGCAGCAAATGGTCTTCACTCGGGTGAGCCTGCGCACCGTCGGCATGGCGTTGGCGGTAGTTCAACAAGGCGTCCACGTTGTGGGCACTCAGTTGCTCGTGTAACCAGTCCGTGAAACGCGGCACATACGCGGGTGTTTGTCCACCCATGGCCGTGGCAATTTGCCAATCGCGCAAGTTGTGTGTGAGATTGCCCGAGGCCACCACCCAAATGTTTTGAGCCGCCAAAGGTGCCAAGGCTTGCCCGATGCGATACGCATGCGCAGGACCCCCGTGCATCTGCATCGACAAGGGCACGATGGGCACATCGGCATCAGGAAACATTTGGCGCAGTGGTTGCCACGCACCGTGATCTAAACCATGCTGACTGTCTGCCACGTCAAAGCCTGCGGTTTGCAAAGCAGCCATCACTTCCTTGGCCACCTCTGGGCAGCCCGTGGCAGGGTATTGAATGTCATACAGCGGTGCTGGAAATCCATAAAAGTCATGGATGGTTTCCAGCTGGGTGGCGCTGCTCACGGTCGGAATGCGAGTGTCCCAATGCGGGCTCACCACCACGATGGCACGCGGAGCTGCCAACTGGGTAACCACCTCAGACATGGCGGCACCTGCCGCGCCAGGTTCGAGGGCAAAGGTGGGCGCGCCATGCGGCACAAAGAGGACGTTGGTGAATGCTGTCATGTTGTTTCTCGGTTCTTGGGCATGAATGGCAAAACAAAAAAGTAGCCAATCTTCAATTGTTTGTTGCAAAATTAACAACAATGGACAAATTCAATGCAATGCAACTTTTCATGCGCGTGGCCGAAACGGGGAGTTTTGCTGCGGTCGCCCATCAGCTGGGCGTGGATCGTTCGGTGGTGACACGTCAAGTCTCGGCCCTCGAAAAACAGCTGGGCACCAAACTGATGACGCGCAGCACCCGAAGCCTGACCCTGACCACCGCAGGTGCGGCTTATTTAGAAAAATGTCGCGTCATCTTGAACATGGTGGACGCGGCCGAATCCAGCTTGGCGGAAGAAAAGGCCGTGCCACGTGGCCGTGTGCGATTAGGCCTGCCCCTGAGCTTTGGCTTGCAACGCCTCATGCCGCTGTTGCTGGACTTTGCACAAAAGCACCCACAAATCGAACTCGTCATGGACTTTTCGGATCGCCGCAGCAAGCTGATTGAAGAAGGGATTGACCTCTCGATACGCATCACGAATCGGCTAGAGCCCAGCGACATTGTGCGCAAACTGGGTGAATCACACCTGCTCACGGTGGCCTCACCGCAATACTTGGCCGAACACGGCAAGCCCAGACGACCCAGCGATTTGGCCCATCATGCAGGCCTGTTGTATTCGTTGGATTTTCAAGCGGATACCTGGGCCTACCAACACAAAGACGGCACCACCACGCGTGTGAATGTGCGCCCACGCTTGGCCGCTAACAATGGTGAGGCTTTGATGGCGGCCACGGCACAAGGTTTGGGCATCACGCGACAGCCCGACTTCATCGCCAAGCCTTACATCGAACAAGGTCTGGTCAGCCCCGTGCTGACGGGTTTTGCGTCTGAGCCACTGGGTATTTATGCCGTACTGCCTAGCAACCGTTACGTGCCGCATCGCATCTCGGTGTTGATTGAGTTTTTGGCCAAAGCACTGCGCAAATAAGCCCGCTATGATTCAGACCTTGACACGTTTTAACCGCTGATAAAGCCATGTTCCGCACCCTCTTGAAATCGAAGATCCATCGCGTTGTGACAACCCAGTGCGAATTGCACTATGAGGGCTCTTGCGCCATCGACGAAAACCTGCTCGACGCCGCCAACATTTGCGAGAACGAGCAAGTCCACATTTGGAACATCAACAACGGCGAACGCTTCATCACCTACGCCATCAAGGGCGAGCGGGGCTCAGGCATGATTTCAGTCAACGGTTCCGCCGCACGCCGTGCCAGCGTGGGTGACTTGTTGATCATTGCCTCCTTCGCGCAAGTGCATGAAAAAGATGTGGCCACACACGAACCCCAACTGGTGTTTGTGGATGAACACAACAAGCAGGTAGGTTTGCGCCACCATGTGCCCACACAGGCGGCGCCTGGACACAGCACGGATGAGTGCTGATTTAACACGGCACCACAACGAACCCGCTCCTCGTGAGCGGGTTTTGTTTTGGGTCTACCAAGTTGCCACCTACGTCACGTTCAATGTGATCGACGATGCAGCCATGTTGGCGTTTGTATTGAGTTAATCAACCGCTGAGACACCCCCTTAGGTGTTCTGCGTCAACGCTTGGCAAGCGCTAAACCCTTCAGTTAAGGATTTGGCTAGGCAGCTGAGGGGCTCAAACGATTTGTCATAAACATTTATCATCCCCTGCTTCATCATCGGTAACGGTGCTGGGTATAGCACCGACTTGGCAGCCTACGTAAATTAAGAATGACGATCAAATCTGAAAGCTCGCCTTCATTAGGGCATGTCATTGTGATTGACGATGACGCGGCTGTGCGTAGCAGCCTGGAGGCCATGCTTGGGCGAAAAGGCTACACCGTGTCTGTGCATGCAGATGCCCAAGCGTTTTTAGCCGCAGCACCAGCGCCAGCCCACGCCGTGATGTTGCTGGATATGCGCATGCCTTGCATGATTGGCATCGACTTGCAAGCGCATATGAAAGACGCGGGTCAAAACTTACCCATCATCTTTATGAGCGGAGACAGCAACCCCGATGAAATCATCACGGCCATGAAGCAAGGGGCCTTTGATTTTTTGCTCAAGCCGTTCAGTACGCAAAGCATGCTTGACGTGATTGAACGAGCCATGCAGTTCAGCCATGAGACCCTTGAACAAAAAAACAAAAATCAACACGTGGCCATGCAACTTCAAAAACTTACACCGCGTGAGCTTGAGGTCTGCAAGTGGATGGTGCTTGGATACTCCAACCAACAAATTTCCAACATCGATGGCGGCGCAGCATCCACCATCAAATTGCACAGAGCGCGCGTCATGGCGAAATTGGACGTGAGCACATTGCCTGAATTAATTGGCAAATTCGGAATGCAGTTCGCTGACTAATACGTAGGCAACACAGGCCAGACAGGCGGCGCACTAGTCCGCCAATTCATATACGCCAGCTGGCGTATTTACAGCCCATGGATTGCAACTCAAAATTCCGGCCTGACGTAGCAATGGGGAATGCATGCCCATTAAAAAGAGCACGTCCATAAAGTTGGAACGACATGGAAATCACTGCAACGCAACATGACATTGAAAATCGCCACTCAGTCAACGATGTCTATCTCGGTGAAGGTGTGGTTTTTACAGGCACCATGGTTGTGCCCAATCGCGCTGTGATTGCTGGAACTTTCAATGGCGAACTGGATGCCCAGTCTGTCTTGATCAAGGCCGCAGGAAAAATGAGTGGCCGCACAGAAGCAGATGATCTGGATGTGTACGGTCAGTTGTCTGAAAACGTGCGCTCTAAAAATTTGCTGACGATTCGCAAAACTGGCCAAGTCAATGGAACGCTCACCTACGCAGAGATGGAGATTGAACAAGGCGGTCAGTTCGTAGGCGTCATGCAGCAAGTGAGCTAGTGAAAAACTCCACATACCCATGACGGACCCTACTGTGTTGCTTGAAGACGCCATTGCCACCTGTGACGCGGCTTATCTTCGTGCGCTGCGCGAAACGGCAGACATGGACATTGTGATTCTTGCGCGCAAGGCCTGTTTGTCAGCAGGGCAGATCCGCGAACTCGAAAGCGGCGAAGAGGGTCGATATTTTTATTCAGAGACCATCAAGCGGCAAGCCTACAAACGCGTGCTAACCGTTCTGGGCATCACATTGCCGCCACAGCGTGCGCCTGCATCTGCTGCCCAGGCTTCATCGTCTGATGACCCCAGCTTGAAAACATTAGATCTGCTGGCGGAGATGAGCCATCGCCCATCTCTAAGCAAGCCCATCGTTAGTTACTTTCGTCATGCCGTGGTGCAATTGCCAACGAACAAGCAAACGATGGGGGCTTTTCTCCTGCTGCTAGCGGTTGCTGGTTTGGCCATTTACGGAGCCCAACGCACACCGAACGACAGACCGCGTGCAGAAGAGCGTTTGGCGACTCAGACACCGCCGTCAGCATCTACGGCGATGGCACCAGAAGCAAAGGTGCCTCTCACCGTACAACCCATGGTGACTGCGCCTTTGGTGGTTGCAGAGCAAGCATCACCCTCTGCTGCACAAGCCGTGTGCGCATTTACCGCAGACGCCATACCTCAGGTAACACCGTCACAAGCACACAAAGAAGGACGCTACGTCCATTTGGTCAGCACAACCGAGGCACAGGTGTGCGTGGTGGATGCGCAAAAGCAAGGAACGTTGTTGCACATGAAAGCGGGGGAAAGTAAGAGCGTCTATGGGACGGCCCCTTGGCAGATATCTAGCCCCCATTTGCAGCAAATCAAAATCTATTTTCAAGGAACCTTGATCGTCTTACCTGCCGGCGATCCTAAGCGCCTCTCGTTGAGCGAAGCTTCCGTAGTGCACTGATTCCATGTGCCCATCTTCTGGCACTCGTGCACTGAGAATGAGCGCGTGAACCGCTCTAGGCACCTTCGCATCATGCGGTCACGGCTGATAACTTAATTGCAAACATGGCACCGCCAAGCTGGCTACGACCAGCCGAGATCTGACCGCCATGACGCTCGACAATGTACTTTGACAGCCACAGTCCAAGCCCCATGCCCGTCTCTTTGCTTGTCTTAAGAAACTTAAAAATGCCGTCTTGCATTTCTTGTGTCAGACCCGCGCCACTGTCTTCAATTTGGCAGGTCACGTAACTGCCGTCACCGACAACAGATATCTTGATTTTCTTGTTTGCCTCGGTCATGGCTAGAAGCGAATCAAACGCGTTAGTCACAATGTTCACAATGACTTGTTGTAGCTCCGTGGCGCGAGCGGCAACCACGGTGTTTCCTTCCTTCACATACGTCACTTCAACGCCTTGCTTATGGGCCCAAGCATCAATAAATACACTTAACCGTTTGACAAGATCAGATAGATCTAAGTTTTCTTTGGTTGTACTCGACTCAGTGAACAAGCCTCGCATGGTGGCAATGACTTCAACCATCTTGTCCGTGCTGATCGCCTGCTCTTCTAAGTGTTTTGTGATGAGTTCGCGATTGATTGGCTCAGCCGAAGCCACACTTTTGCTCATGTCAATATTGAGCACGAGACTTTGCAAAGGTTGACTTAGCTCATGGGCAATCGAGGCGGCCATAACGCCTGACGTTGCCGCTTTGTTCAATCGGCCTAAATCATTGATCAGTTTTTCTTGTCTCTCACTCAAAATTTTGAATTCTTGATTCTCTAAATCAACAATGGCTTTTTGCCTTGCAAGATCTTCAGACCAATACGCCACAAGCCCTGCATACACCACGATCTTGAGGCCGTATTGCATCCATATCGAAAACAAACCCAAGATCGGCAACTGCTCAATCTGAACGATTTTTCCGTTCACAAGCGATACCGCGACAACTCGCATGGCGGTAAAGAAAATCTCACCAAATATGGAGTACCGAATGATGCGAGCTTGACGAGAGTTTGCCTCGAGTTTTTTCAACTCTGCGAGTTGCCACCACTCTACGAACAGCACGCACATTGCAAAAAACAAAATACGCGCATTGATGTCTGTGTTGAGACGGGCCAACTCCCAAATTGCAGCAAAGACAACGATGCCCATCAGCATTTGACGTTTCACTGTATCGGTAATGTCTGTACCCAAGGCCCTGATGCTGATCGCCTGATACACCGTCGACACAAATAGCAATGTGTTGGCCACCGTCCCTATCCTGTTGGATTGGGTGAAGTCTGCAATTGCAATAAAAAAACCGCCTAAGAGGGCCAAGCCAACGGCATCACACACGATCGCAATGGACCAATACCTCGATGATGCGCCAAGCCGTCCATAGTTAGCGCGTGCAATCGCATACAACCCAGCCATGATGGTTGCCAGCAAAATAAAATTAATCCCTATCAACAGCTTCATGCTGGTGGCTCCTTGATGCGCTTCATAGCGGCGTTGACTTTACTCTAGGCCAATTTATTTACTTAATCGCATGGCTCACAGCCACGTACTGACTTGATGCACGCCGCACGCATCAGCCTCGCGCGCCATTTGCTTTTCTCTATCTCAGAGTTGACGCCATTGTTGGTCTACTGATTTGGGGAAATGCCACATCGGGATCGGAAAGCTGATTGAAAACAATCGGCCTTGCTGCGCTAACGCATTGGTTCTAGAACGTATTTGATATTGAAGCGATTGAGCTCAGCTCCTATGATTTTCGAGTTTCTAAATTTCTTGATGTCTATGAGATTCGCAATCGTTACTTCGTCCTTGTCCCTCGCACTGATCGTCGTCGTCAGTGCATTGGCTATTGCTGTGTTGTCTTGGGTTTACGCCAGCAGTTCCACCATTGAGTCAACGCCAGACACCAAAGTAGAAATCTTGTGGGGACAGGGTAGCTGACGTCATGCGACCACACCTCCTCGTCGCCACGCTCTTAGCCATTGCAAGCATCTGCTCTGCAGCCGTGCTCTTTTTAGACAAACCCGACAAGTCCACCATCAAGCGCAACGAGCCACAAAGCTCGATCGACATCAAATGGGGCGAAGGTTCTGAAGCGGGCGTGCCAGAGGCTGGGATTAAGAAGTAGTTTGCGCGCTTAGCTCATACAAACTGCGCCATACAAAAGCTCGCGCAAGTCTGTGTTTCATAAAAAATGCCCCCATGTTTTTCAACATGGGGGCATTGGGCCCAAGGAGGCCGTAAAAATTAACCGCGTGTCTTGCGACGAGCCGCTGTCTTGGCTGCAGCCTTAGGGGCATTGGCTTTCAATTTGGCAATGCCTTCTTGTGCCAACTCGGCTGTTTTCTTGGCGTTCTTACGCACTTCAGCAAAGGCTTTGTTGCTCGCATCCACGGCTGCTTTGACCGCTGTCACAGCTGCTTCAGAACCTTGTGGTGCTTTTTTCAAGTTCTCAGCCAAGGCCTTGTTGGCTGCTGCATGGGCATGGTCAAAGTGACCTTCAGCAAACGCAGCGCTTTCAGATTGGAACTCTTGGCTCAGCTCATAAGCTGTGGCAGCGAAGCCAGCCAAGCTTTTGGCAGAGTGTTCCAATTGAGACTTCAACAACTCCAGCGCAGCGGCTGGGTCTTTGACTTCGAGCGCAGACACCAATTGCTCTTGGGCCAACTCTGCATTCACACGTGCTTGCTCAAGCGCCAACTCTGTGACGCGCTCGAGTTGTGTGAATGACAAATTGGCGAATTCAAAAGCGGCTTTGACAGATGCATCCACTTGGGGTTTGACTTGGTTTTGCATGTTGATTCCTTGTGACAATTAATTTGATGAACGAATGTTATCGGCGTCTTTTTTGAAAAACAAGCCAAAAGACCCGCTTTAGAGCGGGCTCTCTATCTCGGTTGAGCATGGATCAACCCCATGCAGCGCCCCTATCGGGGCATGGATTCAAGCTACCATTTGCAACATGCTGCAGTACGAAACCGTTCCCGTCACCCCTTTTCAACAAAACTGCTCCATTGTTTGGTGCGACCAAACCATGAGAGCGGCCGTGATTGACCCAGGCGGCGACTTGCCTGTGATTCAAGCGGCCTGCGCACAGCTTGGCGTCACCCTAGAGCAAATTTGGATCACCCACGCCCACATTGACCACGCAGGGGCCACCGCCGACTTGGCCGAGCAATTGGGCCTGCCTATCTTGGGGCCACATGAAGGCGATCAATTTTGGATTGATGGTTTGCCTCAAGCTGCGGCAAGCTATCACTTCCCACCCGCGCGCCCCTTCACGCCCACCCGTTGGTTACACGACAACGACACGGTCTCACTCGGGCAGCACACATTGCAAGTGCGTCACTGCCCAGGTCACACGCCCGGACATGTGGTGTTTTACTCACCCGAGATCAAGCGCGCCTTTGTGGGCGATGTGTTGTTTGCCGGCAGCATTGGCCGAACCGACTTCCCAAGAGGCAATCACGAGGACTTGATCAACAGCATCACGCAACGTTTGTGGCCCATGGGGGACGACACGGTGTTCATTCCCGGTCACGGACCAGAAAGCACCTTTGGGCGTGAACGCAAAACCAACCCGTATGTGGGCGGCACCTGAGGCTTATTTGGTACGTTCGTACAGCGGCATGACCTTGGGCAAGTTGGCCTGAATTTCTTCAATGCGGGTGCTGCCTGAGGGGTGGGTACTGAGCCATTGCGGAGGGGCCCCTTTGTTGGCGGTGCTCATTTTTTGCCACAGCGTCACACCCGCGCGCGGGTCGTAGCCGGCACGGGCCGCGATTTCCATCCCCACCAAATCCGCTTCGGTTTCGTCATCTCGGCTGAATTTGAGGGTGAGCAAGTTGGCGCCTTGTTTGGCCACCAAATCGGTGAGCTGTGGGCTAACGCCAAAAAACACCGACGCCACCGTGCTGCCAATGGTTGCCACACCGTTGGTTGCTGCGGCTTTGCCCATGCGCTCACGGGCGTGTTCGCGTAAGGCGTGGGCAATTTCGTGACCCATGACCATGGCCACTTCATCATCGGTGAGTTGCAACTGGGTGAGGATGCCGCTGTAAAACGCGATCTTGCCGCCGGGCATGCAAAACGCGTTGATTTGGTTAGAGCCCACCAAATTGACTTCCCAAGTCCATTCTTTGGCGCGTGGATTCCACTCGAAGCTATGCGGAATCAGCTCTTTCGCAATGCGACGCAAACGCATCACTTGCGGGTGGTTGTCTGGCCCCAGCGCGTTTTTGCTGGCGGCTTCTTTCATCATGTCGCTGTATTGTTTGCGCGCCGATTGCTCCACCTCAGCCGCAGGCACCAAGCCCGCAAACACCGAAGACTCTTTGTTGACCTCCACACCATCGCGCGCAAGCAGCGCCCCGCTGCCTAAACCGCAGGCGCAACCCACACAACCGTAAAGAAAAGCACGTTTGGTGACCATGTCAAAGTCTCTTTGTGAAAGCCTGAAAATAGAGGCAT
>JBEEJP010000003.1:0-30698 GCA_041169125.1 Pseudomonadota bacterium | reverse complement strand
AGAAAGAGTGGACGTGTTCATGTGGGAAATTTTGTTAGCGACGCAAGCGAAGCGTGAGCGCATCAGCCACGCGACGCGTGGTGAGCAACATCTGAATGGTCAGCGGCGCGAGTATTTTAAAACCGCCAGACTGCCCCGTTCGCAAGCGATAAGCATCGTCTAAGCGGCGCCACACCACGAAGAAATGCTCTGTGAAACGCAGCATCAACGCCAGTTGCAACGCCAACACATCGGTGCGAATTCCTGATTTTTGCAAAGGCGAAAGCACCCACTCAAACACCTGCAACAAATCGCTGTAGCGCGTGGTGAGCGTCAAGGCGACGCCCATCAAGGTGGCACTGAGCATGCGCATGACCGTGATGGCCGCTATCTCAGGTTGCGCCATCCACACATGAAATGCGGCCACCAACACACTGGCCACCAACACCCCCAGCACCAAAGGTTTCGCACGGTAGCTGGCGGCGCCGAGTGACACAAAGACCAACACGCACACCACCGTCACAAGCAACAAGCCCTGCCATTGCTGCAGTGCAAACAAGCCCATGCCCAACAGCGCGAGCACCAGCAGCTTGACGCCTGCTGACACCCGGTGTAGCCATGTTGGAATGTCGCTGTAAAGACTACCCATGATTGGCCTTACACCACAGCTCGCGAAGCCACATCGGCCTCGTACGCGGCACACACCTCGGCACCGGCACCATCGGCGCGCACACGGCCTTGGTCAAGCCAAATCACCCGTTCGAAATGGCGCACATGCGCCAACACATGGGTCGACACCAACACCTGTTGAGGGGCTTGCTCAATCTCATGCTTGAGCGCGGCTTGCCCAGGAAGGTCGAGGCTTGCAAATGGCTCATCCAGCAGCAACACACGGTGTGGCGCCAAAGCCAGTGCTAACCAGCACACATGTTGGCGCTGGCCTTGGCTCAAACTGGCAATGGCCCGCGAAGACCACGCCGCCAAACCACGCGCTTGCAAGACCTCACGCACTTGTTGTTGCGCTTGGGCACGCGTGAGCGAGGCGTGCTGCAAACTCAACGCCAACTCTTCCTCCACCGTCGGAAAAATAATTTGGTCGTCGGGGTTTTGAAACATCATGCCCACAGCCTGCACCCCCTCGGGCACAAGCACGCGACCTGCTTGTGGGCGGTCTAAGCCGCTGAGCAATCGAAACAAGCTGCTCTTGCCAGCGCCGTTGTCACCAATCAAGCCAATGCGTGACTCTTGCAATGAAAGCGTGAAACCATCAAACACACACGTGTTACCACGCTGCAAGCGTACCCCTTCAAGCGCCATTACTGAAGGGCTGGGCGAGAGAGATGACATGTTTGAAATCGGCTGCATGCACGTGTTTGAGATAACACATGATTATCGACGCTAGAAAACACCAATAAAAAAAACCCACCGTGTTACCACGGTGGGGTTTAGTCTTACTTAAATCCTTAACTGGCTAAGCCAGCGGGGGGATTAGAACTTGTGTTGGATACCAACGAAGTAGGCAGAACCTGTGGAATCGCCGAAGCCGCCACCGATTGCATCCCAACCGTTGTTATTAGCCGCAGTAGCGGACTTCACAACACCATTTTTAGTGTTCATGCGTTGGTATTGCAACTCAGTACGCTTAGACAAAGCGTATTCGAAGCCAATAGCAGTTGTCTTGGCTTTTGTAGAACCGTCTGTTGTACCGATTGTCAAGTCTTTGTCGTTAGTGCGGACACCAGCACGCAAAGTGAATTTGCCGTAAGGTGCAGCCACGCCGTATTCAGTTGACTTGTGAGCAGCCAAACCTGTGTTTGCAACTGTTGTCACTGCGTTGTACGCAGCTGTTGTTGCAGCGCTAGTACCAATATCGTGCTTTTGGTTGTATTGACCAACGTAGAACTTGGCGAAACCTGCGTTCCAAGATGCTGCGACGCGAGTTGCTTTTTCGTAAGCGAGACCGTTGATGTCAGCGTATTGCAAAGCCAAAGGACCGTTTGCGTAGTTCAACACGATAGACGAGAAGTCTTGAGTGCCTTTGCTGCCGTTTGCATTGGCAAAAACTTGAGCAGAGTAATCAACACCAGTCACAAAACCAGCGCCAGAAACGCCGCCTGGGTTGCCCCACTTGTTAGAAGAACCTTGTGCACCGATCAAGTGAGCTTGGAAGCCAGAGATCACAGGAGAAGAAACTTGCAATGTGTTGCTCAAACGGCCGTAGGCAGCGCGAGATGCGTTGGTACCGTACTTGGAATCTTCGAATGTTGAGAAGTCATACACGCCCAAAGCGTTGGTGAAACGACCCACGCGAACAGCGCCGATGGGGCTGTTGTAGCCAATCGCAGCTTGTTCGAATTGAGTTGCGCCTGCACCTGCTTCAGAAGAAGCGCCAGTGTTGGAATAACCAGCTGCGCCTGTACCGCTGTTGAAACGGAACTGCAAAGTTGTAGTCACGTTTGAGCCAGCGCCCAAGTCTTCCACCACACCAAAAGTGAGGTTGTTACGGTCGCCTTTGAGGCCGCCGTAAGAAGTTGTCTTGGTCACGTCATTGTGCATACCGTAGTTAACGATACCGCTGATGGTCACAGTAGATTGTGCGAAAGCAGACACTGAAGCCAAAGCGGCCAATGCAACGAGGGTTATTACATTAGTTCCAAATTATTTTTCAAAATGTTGTTATTAAATAATACCTATTTGCTATAATCACTAAAATATTCTTGATTTCTGATTTTATGAATCAAGAATACTTTTTGACGAAATGAGCAAAATAGAAGCAGCTAACGACAACCACTATTTACTTCATACCTCTAATAGCCTCGTCATCAAATCAAGCCTTAACAGCATTGAAGGCTTGCCAAAAACTCTCAAGATTTATCGCATATTTGGCAGCAAGTTTTGGCAAGTTCGCCTCTATCTCAATGGTAAGTACCTATCGCAGAGCCTCAAAACAACTGACTTGAGCGAAGCAAAAAAACTCGCGGCAGATTTCTTTCAATCAATCAAGTTGCGACATCCCAAAGCAGTCCTCGCATTGCTGAAACCGCAAACCGATCAAGAGATCGTTGCTAAAGCGATTGACTTCGTCATTGCCGCCAATGAAGACCGCGTTAAACGAGATGAAATCAAGCGAGCTTCAGCTTTGATTATGCGAGGCCGACTAGAAGGGTTTGTGTATGAGTTTTTCATCGCTCAAACCGTTAAAAATATTGACACGCAAACATTACAGAAGTTCATTGATTTTTTAACTGAAAAAAACTTAGGCACCACAACTATTCAAGGCTACTTATCTTTGGTTAATGTGTTGCTTAGATATTTCTACACAGAAAAACACCTTCAACAAATACCCATAACTCCACGCATTAAAAATCAGAACAACTCTCGGGGAGCTTTCACAATCACTGAATATGCACAGATACTTCGCAAATCCCGCGCTCTTACGAGAGAACGATTTACCGCTTGGGGGATTGGCAAGAGATTGTGGATAAAAGAGCAGTATCAAACAATGCCAGTGGAGATGAACTGGCTTATCCGCTTTATGGTTTACACATTTGTCCGGCCAGGTGACATACGACAGCTACAAAACAAACACATTGAAGTTGTTAAGGGGGATCGTAGTTATCTGCGTATCAACTTGCCTGAAGTTAAGCGCCATAGATCGCCTATCGTTAGCTTGCCAAATGCCGTTTCTATCTACAGGCACATTACTGCACATCAACTGGCAAGTGGCTTCGGCAATCCAGATGACTATGTTTTCTTTCCAGAAGAACCCAATCGCAGATTGATATTGAACATCATTGGCTGGTTGTTTAACTGGATTCTCAAAGACTTAGGTATCAAGCGAGGGCCACACAACATTGACCGCAGCCTCTATAGCTTGCGACACACATCAATCACACTTCGTCTTTTGTATGGCGGAAGTATTGACTTGCTCACGCTGGCACGCAATGCCAGAACCAGCGTAGATATGATCGAAAAACACTATGCCAGCACATTAGCTGCTGAGATGAATGTGGCGCTGCTTCATAGTAAGAAACGGTAGAAATATCCCCGACCTTAAACCCACACATCAATAAAAAACCCGCACTAAATGCGGGTTAAGAAGTGAAAGGGTGTCGTGTTTAACACGACACTTACTGTCATACAGGTTTTGAGTTGCGCACCAAAACGCCCTGAATAATCACATCTGTCATAAAGGTGCGAACAGAACCTTTAGCCTTTTGCGCATATGAGGTCAAAGTCTTCGCTGGGATAGCATTCGCCTTCAGTCCCATATTCTTCAAGATGTTGCGACCCAGTGGCAAATATGCGTTGTTATTTGCGATCTGATTCATCTCAATCAAGTGACAGCGATTGACAATGCCACTGTCAATCTTGTTCAAATAGTTTGTGCTGAGAAAAAACATACAGCGCTTCAAGTCCATTGTTGAACGAAGGCTCTGCTGCGCTCCGGTTGTCAAACGATCCACCTCATCAAACACAAAATAATCTTGCTGCGAGTGATGCAGAAGCTGTGAGCGAGATGAGTAGTTGTTGATTTGCTGCGTGACTTGGACGATGTTCACGCTGCCACAACGAAACATTTTCTTTTGTGGGGCTGCGTGTGGATCTGGTGTCATTTGTCCAATGTTCTTAGACAAGTTGTAAGTTCCTGCATACGATGTATCAATCAACTCGGGCAGCAATGTTGCCAAAGTTGATTTACCAGTTCCCCAAGTGCCGTGAATCAAGATGCCGCTCTTGCCTGCAAATGGAAAAGGCAGTTGATGAGACAAGATCATTTCAAGCAATGCTTTATCTTGTGCGTTAGTAAACAAAAAATCGTCAAGACGATCAGGTGAAAATCCGTTCATATAAACCTCCAAAATATTGAGTTAAAGGTGGGGAGACAAAGCTCCCCACAGTTGCTTAGGCTGCGACGAAAAACTCAGTGAGTCGAGAGTCCATAGCGGTGCGACGAGCTTTCTCCGCTTCCTCTTTTTTGGCCTTTGCTTTACGCTTTTCTGCAGCAGGTTTATTTTTCTGAATCTGACGACGAACCTTTGCTGCTGATTGCTTGAGATATTTCTCGTTTTCTTTCTCAGCATCACGATCAGCCTTAGCCTCTGCGCGAACCTTTGCGTTTTGTTGTGCGTAGAAAGCAGACAACGCAGCATTGACTGCACCTGTGTGCTGCACGACAGCGTTAGCTTGGAACTCACCAGTAGGCAAGTAAGTTGCAACGATCACGACTTGTTTGTCATTCCAGTCAGGATCACCGGCGAACACAGCAGGATCGAACTTGAAATGACCAAGCTCTGTGTTTGCGACTTCAGCTTTGACTTTGTCCGCGCGCTGAGTTGCTGTGAGAGGTTTAGTGCCACCCAAGCGAATCTGCTCAACTCCACCGTTCAGTTCCAAGAACTGTGTCAGGTCAGCGGCTGAGACGTTTTGACGCAGAGCTTCACGCAAAGCGATGCTGTATGCGCTGACACGGCGACGATCAACGCCAAACACACACTTGATCACACGAGTCATATCGTGTGAGGTGGCAGAAAACGTGTAGCCGTGTTCCTTGATGAAATCATCAAGCGATGCCAAGTGCGCTTTGCGAACAGCAGTGGCAACGTCATTTTTCATCGTCAAGTAGTAGCTGTAGGCTTGCGTGAGAATGAAATAGAGACGATTGTTAGCTGCTGCCAGTTCTGTCGTTTCCCACTTGATGCGTGCCTGCTCCATCGACTTGAGATCAGTCAGTGGTGCTGCAGATTTCGCAGTAGTAGGAACAAGCGTTTTTGCTGCAGCGGCAGTCACTTTGACTTTTGCTTTGCGAGGAAACTTGACAGTAGCTTGTTTTTTTGTGGGAGCCTTCACAGCAGTGTTAGCACGGGTTGTCGCAGCATCAGCGACTTGCTCGATCACAATAGACATATGTCCATCCTTTCTTTACACAGCGAAGTTGATGAAGGTTTGTTGCTGTGGTGAAAGTAGTGTCGATTTTTTGAATACTTTTAACTTAGGCAAAATGAAATCTGACCAACTACCTAAGCCCGCGTTCTACTTCAAAGGCTTCCCCGAAGATGTGCGCTTTGAGCGTCACGCAGTGCCAGATTCTTTAGAGATAGCAAGGGGCACGCTGTATGAGGCTTGGTATCGCTGTCTCAAATACTCCCCATATCTTGCCAATGCGATTGACACTGGAGTTTGGCAGAGCGAAAAACTGCGAACTACCTATGAGTTTTTTGGAGACTTGCGAGGCACCACATTTGACGAGTGGTGGGTTGATGTTGGCTTTAACTTGTTTTGCGAGGGCAAGAACTTCCGTCGAATCTCTGTGCCACTTGAAACAGAAGAGGTTCCTGAGAACACAATCAGATTTGATGTTCCATTGAATGTGTCACCCGCTACCCTGAAAGCCCAGTTCAATCAGTTATTGAAAAAGCACCATCCACACTATCGCCAGTTTGATAGGTGGAAGCAAAGCACTGCTAAGGCAAAGATGCGATCAAGTAAGTTGTCATCTCCAGCAATCAACATCTATCTGAAAGCCTACGAAGTTCAGCAAGAGCTTCGCAAGAAAAACCCCAATGTGAAGCTGTATGAGGTTGGTGAAGCAATGAATGCTGACCCTACAAACACAGTTAAACCTAACGATTCAGATGTGGTGATCAAGGATAAACATTTCTTTATGTCGCAAAGGGTCACGGAATACATTGAGAAAGCCCGTGACTTGATCGCCAATGCCAGTGAAGGTGTTTTTCCATCAACTGAGACACACGATTGGGTTGAGCGTACGCAACGAGGTGCAAGTTGGAGAAGGGCTTAAAGCAAGCCCACTGCTTGATGCAGCATTGCTGGATTCACATCAATGTAGCGTTGCGTGATTGCCAGAGATGAATGTCCCGCGAGTTCTTGTAGAACACGAACAGAAATGCCCTTGTTCGCAAGTGATGTAATGAATCCGCGACGACCGCTGTGACTTGATGCACCGTCAACCTTTGCTTCACGATACCAATAATGAAACATCTGGCAAGCAGTTGATGCGCTAAAGCCGCGATGGCAATCTTTCTGCGTTGCGAATAGAGCGCGGCTTGTGTCTGTGTATGTGACTGCGATCAAGTCTTTCAAGCGGAAGCGGGATTGCAGATATGACGACACTTCTTGTCGCATTTTTTCGGACAGATAAATCGTGCGCCCCTTGCTGCCCTTTGTTTGCTCAGCAGACAAATAGACCTCCGATTTGATTGACCCATCAGCTGAGAGCACATCTTGAATGCGAAGCGCAGCGACTTCACCAACTCGCATACCAGTCCCGTGCGTCAGCAAGAACATACAGCGATTGCGACTTGCGTGACGCTTTGAATCAATATGCTTGAGAACACGACGGATTTCTTTTTCAGTCAAAACTTTTGCTTGTGCCATTGAGTAGTTCCTTACAAATCAAATAGATGAGATGTATTTAGTTTGTATCCTGCTATTTAAAAAGCCAATCCTTTTTGGGAGGATGTGGCGTTCTCAATGGAATCAACAAGTTACCGCGTAATCAAAGCTAAGAACTATTTGCTTTGATTTCTTGTCAGTCCAGCGATTTAAGACGATGTGAATGGCGGGACGTGTGTTTGCTTGTCCCTACACCAATCAATCGCGGACAGACGCTTTTCGCCAGTCTCTGTCTGCCATCGTTTGAACTCTTGCGCTGAGAGTGCTGACGATGTGAGTCCAGTGGATAGATAAAAGTATGGCTTTTGTGTTGCTGCTTGAAAGGTGTTGTTTTTAAGTGGTTCTGGTGAGTGGGTTATTGATGGGCGTGGGATTTCATTTCTATCAAGGGTTTGTGTGTTCAGCTATTGAAGCGAACTGAAGTTCGCTAAGCGCATTCGCAACACCCTTCGCTGCGCTCGGTTGATTGCTCGGCGCTTTATTTCTAATAAGTGATGTGAAAGATGCCTGATGCAAGATAAACAACTTATTGATTTCCCCTCTCACTGTTAAGAGCCATAACCACCCTTCGACAGCAAAGGGGTAGTTAGCTCTCGCCTTGTCCGTCGCCACGTGACAACCAGTTGGGATCATCAATGCACGCATCACTTGCGTCTGATAACGATAGAAGTCCATTTCTATCCAATGATGACCGTATTTGAATGCTAGTTAGAAGTTTGCTCTCGGCTCTGTTCCTTACCGTGACCAACAACGATTTTTAAAGCATCTCTCAGGTGTTCAATGATGCTATGACAAACTTTTTGGTATCTACTAGTCTTTTTACTTGTTTCCAAGCCATTACCTTTCCGATGTAGGAAATGTTGCGATGATTCACCGCTCATTTAAGGCATCCTTGCGAGGGTAGTCCTACAAAGGTGTGCTGAACTTCACACTTCCGACCGTCACAACACGACTGAGGACGGGATATGGGCATACTTTTAAGCGATGCTTGCTATTCATTCAGTTGATACATTTATTTAGTCGGAACCAAAGGAAACCAGAAAAAAACCAAAAGGGTCTGCCTCGATGGATATAGGACAACCCAGAGGGTGGGACAAGAATGAACTCACTTTCACAAAAGGAGTTTTCTATGTCTTCAATCTTGGGTTCTTTGAAGTTGGTCAGTGCGAAGCGAAGTGCTGGCACTGACCCTGTTATCAATCGTCGCTACAAGCTGTGCCAGAAAGTCCGAGAACAAATCGCATTGGCAGAAGCATTGAAAGTTGGTGACACATTCACAGCAAGACGCTTGCGTCGTGTGCGTGATGAATCGGGGGTGAGTCAAGTCATTGAAGTCGCAACGAAAGTCAAAGAGTGGTGGTTCTTTAACGGTGGCAAAGTCTGCGTTCAACTGCGCTACGGCTCTAAGGTTGTGCCACTCACAGCAAAGGGTGACAAGAACAGCATTGAGGTCAGTGATGCTGACGAAATGATTGTTGTCTTTAAGAAGTTAGAGCAAGCGATCAATGCAGGGGAGCTTGATTCGCAAATCCAAGCTGCAAGTGAGTTAGTCCGTGCAAAGTTCAAGAAGTAATCTCGTTAGAGATTCGGTGCCCGCACGCAGACCAAATGCTGCGAAGGGCGCCGTTTGAGTGTGCAGTTCTAAGGCGCACTAAATAATTCTATGAAAATCACAGAAGTCATACAGCCCTTGCACACATACCGCGCCGTAGTCAGAGTTCATTTGTCTGACCTCGCACTCACTGCGACAACCAGCATAGCTGCAGACAGCTTGGCACAGGCTCGGGCATTGCTCTTGCGCATATACGGTCAAGGTAATGTAGTCAGCGTGTCCGAAACCGTGCGTGAGTCCGCTGTGCGAAGTGCGCAAGAGCGTTGCCGTAGCAATCCAGAACCGGCACTATCCCGCGATGGAACTAGCGCTTGTATGTCGTTCTCGCCAGTCTCAGAGACCGCGAAGCCCTTAAACCCACAGCAGGCACAAGTGAAGGCGCTGTCAGACCGTGCAAAGCAACTCAATCAACAAGCTAAACAACTACGAGCCCAACAGTCAGTTGCGAAAGCTCAACAGAACTTATTGAAAGTAAATAAACCGCAGCCTGCTTAGTTGCTGAAATACTGATGCTGCTGTGTCGTGTTTCCCACGACAGTGTGTAATCGTCCATTGTTCCGATCAGAACAGACAAAGAAAAAACCCGCCACGTTGCCGTAGCGGGCTTTAAGTCTTTTAAATCCTTAACTGGCTAAGCCAGCGGGGGGATTAGAACTTGTGCTCGATACCAACAAAGTTAGATGCACCAGTAGCCAAAGCACCGTTTGTCAAACCAGAGGCACCAGCTTGTGCTGTACCGTTCTTGACGACAGAACCGTAGTACTGCAATTGCGTACGCTTGCTCATGTCATACAACACAGCCCAGCCAGTTTTGCGTGGTGCAGTACCTGCAGTAGCTGTCAAGTCAGAGTCGAATGACAACTTGCCCAAGATACCAGTGAACTTGCCGTAAGGAACTGCAACAGCCATTTCAGTTGCTTTGTGAGCCTTCATACCGTTAGTAGTAGTGAAAGCAGCAGTTGCACCCATCACACCGTTGGTTGCGCGGAAGGAGATGTCGTCTTTTTGGTTGAACTGGTTCACATAGAACTTAGCAACCTTCGCATCGTAGACACCTGCAATCTTGGTAGATTTAGCGCCAGTGAGGTCTGACAACTGGTAGTACTGAGCAGTGATAGGACCATTGTTGTAGTTCAAACCAGTTGCTGTCAGATCTTTGTTACCCAAAGTGCTGTTCGCTGCGGTATCGTTTTGGCAATAGTTATATGTCTTGACATAACCAGCACCAGAACCAGCACTCATGTAGCAGTTAGAAGTTGCTTTAGCTGTCAAAGCCCAAACCTGAACACCAGCGAATGCAGGGCTCATGTACTGGAATTGGCCAGACAAACGGCCGTTGGCAGCTTGGTGGCTAGCTGTTGTGGCGCGTGAATCTTCCAAAGCGTGCACTGGTGCAACACCAATCGCGTTGGTAAAACGGCCCACAGCGACTTCACCGTATGTAGTGTTGCTGAGAGAAACTTTGGTTTGCTCAAACAAGCTGTCGTTTGTCACGCCAGTTGTAGAGTTCACATAACCAGCGCCTGAAGCTGCTGAGTCATAACGAGCTTGCAAAGTGGCGGCAGCTTTGGTGCCGTTGCCCATGTCTTCAACGGCAGCAAATGTCAAATGGTTGCGGTCACCTTTCAAGCCGCCAACAGAAGTTGCACCGTCAGTGCCGCGGTGCATACCGTAGTTGATCGAGCCAGACAAAGTGACTGTTGATTGTGCGAAAGCAGAAGTCGCGGCCAATGCGGCCAATGCAACGAGGGTTTTTTTCATTTCAAGGTTCTCCAAGGTTTGAACAGGGGCCCCTACTTTTCGTAGAGGCCAACCTCCGTTTTCGGGAAGTTGGATGTATTGAACCAGACTCAGCCAGATAAAACCATGGCTGGTGTCAAAAACACGTCATTTCCGTTGCAGGCATGCAACACACCCTAGGCAAAACCCGCGTAAATCCTTGGAAATTGTGGGTTTTGACAAGCTTTTAGCACCCCACAAAAAGGGGCCTAGCTTGGCCCTTAAACTTGCCTTATGGATCAATTATTGACAGCCGCCGACAGTGCTTTGCGCACCGTGTTCGCCCGCCACCACGCCAATCGCCCAACGCCCACATGGGTCGCCGAAATACCCGCATCTGCCCCGCTGACCGAGGCAGAAAAAACCGAGGCTGCTGCCTTGATGCGTGTGAACCACGTGGGCGAGGTTTGTGCACAAGCGCTTTACACCGCACAAGCTCTCGCCACGCGCGACCACGCCTTGCGCCAACACCTGACCACAGCATGCAATGAAGAAACCGATCACTTGGCTTGGTGCGAGCAACGTTTGCGTGAGTTGGGTGGTCGCACCAGCCTGCTCAACCCGCTTTGGTATGCCGGTGCATTTGCCATTGGTTACGGCGCTGCCAAGCTAGGTGGAGACCGCATGAGCCTCGGGTTTGTGGTGGAAACCGAACGACAGGTCGAGGCGCACTTGGACAGTCATCTCGGGCGTTTGCCCGCGAACGATGGTCCCAGCAGAGCCATCGTGGCGCAAATGAAAACCGATGAGGCGCAGCACGCCAAAGATGCGCAACTCGCAGGGGCCGCGGAACTGCCTGCGCCTTTCAAAGCCATGATGCAAGTGGCCGCCAAGGTGATGACCACCGTGGCACACCGCATCTAAGCCGCCGCTTTAGGCGTCGACCAGTTCAAAGCTAGTCGTGATCTGAGCCGTTTTGCCCAGCATGATGCTGGCCGAGCAGTATTTGTCGTGGCTCATGGCAATGGCACGCTCTACCGCACTGGCAGGCACACCTTTGCCTGTGACGGTGAAGTGCATGTTGATTTTGGTGAACACCTTGGGGTCTTCGGTGGCACGCTCACTCACGATCTTCACGCTGCAGCCCTGCACGTTGTGGCGGCCACGCTTCAAGATCAGCACCACGTCATACGCCGTGCAACCACCCGTCCCCGCCAACAACATTTCCATGGGGCGGGGCGCCAAGTTTTGCCCCCCGTTTTCGGGCTTCACTGCATCGGGGGCTCCGTCCATAGCCACCACGTGACCACTGCCGGTTTCTGCAATAAAGCCCATGCCTGAACGCGTGCCTGAGTTACCTGTCCAGCTAACGGTGCATTCCATGAAGGTTCTCCAAAAATATTTGCCACGATTGTCTGCGAATTGTTGCACCGCAACAAAATTTGCATACAATTTGGGCTTGTCTCCTCCACCCTCAAAAGTGGATTCATGCCCCGAGTTGCAAAACTCGGGGCTTTTTTTTGCCCTTTTGTCTTAAGAGACAATCACCCCATGTCTACCCGCCCCCAAAAAGCGCGCGCCCTGCAGCCCGCCGATTACCTGAAAAAAATCTTGACGGCTCGCGTCTACGACGTGGCCACCGAATCTGCGTTGGAGGTCGCGAAAAGCCTCAGCCGTCGCATTCACAACACTGTGCTTTTGAAACGCGAAGACCAGCAGCCTGTCTTCAGCTTCAAGCTGCGCGGCGCTTACAACAAAATGGCGCACCTCACGCCTGCACAGCTCAAGAAGGGCGTGATTTGCGCCTCGGCGGGCAACCATGCGCAAGGCGTGGCCCTCGGTGCCAAACGTTTGGGCACCAAAGCCATCATCGTCATGCCCACCACCACGCCCAGCGTGAAGATTGAAGCGGTCAAGGCATTAGGTGGCGACGTGGTGTTGGCGGGCGACAGCTACTCTGACGCCTATACCCACGCACTCACGCTGGAAAAGAAAAACGGCATGACCTTTGTGCATCCGTTTGACGACCCCGATGTGATTGCGGGCCAAGGCACCATCGCGATGGAGATGTTGCGTCAACTGCAGGGTCTCAACTTGCACCAGCTCGATGCCGTGTTTGTGGCCATTGGCGGTGGTGGTCTCATCAGCGGCGTGGCCAACTACATCAAGGCGGTGCGACCCGAAATCAAAGTGATTGGCGTGCAGATGGACGACTCCTCGGCCATGATGCAGTCGGTGCAAAAAGGCAAGCGCGTCACGCTCAACGACGTGGGTTTGTTCTCTGACGGCACGGCCGTGAAGCTGGTGGGCGAAGAAACCTTCCGCGTGTCAAAGAACTTGGTCGACAGCTACATCACGGTGGACACCGATGCCGTGTGCGCCGCCATCAAAGACGTGTTTGTAGACACCCGCAGCATCGTCGAGCCCGCAGGTGCATTGGCCGTGGCCGCGATCAAGCAATACGTGGCCGAGCACAAAACCAAAGGCGAAACCTACGCCGCCATTTTGTGTGGCGCCAACATGAACTTCGACCGCTTGCGCTTTGTGGCCGAGCGCGCCGAAGTGGGCGAAGAGCGTGAAGCCTTGTTTGCCGTGACCATCCCCGAGCAACCCGGTAGCCTGCGCCGTTTTTGCGAGCTGATTGGCAAGCTGCCCAGTTTTGGCGGCAGCAAATCGCCCCGCAACGTGACCGAGTTCAACTACCGCATGAGCGACCAAGCCAAGGCACATGTGTTTGTAGGCTTGACCACAGGCGTCAAAGGCGAAAGCAGCAAGATTGCGGGCCATTTCACCAAGAGTGGCTTTGAAGCGATTGACCTCACCCACGACGAGTTGGCCAAAGAACACATCCGCCACATGGTGGGTGGGCACTCGTCACTCGCGCACGAAGAACGCATCTTGCGTTTTGAGTTCCCCGAGCGCCCAGGCGCGTTGATGAAGTTTTTGCTGGCCATGCGCCCCGGCTGGAACATCAGCCTGTTCCACTACCGCAACCAAGGCGCAGACTATGGCCGCATCTTGATGGGCTTGCAAGTGCCCAAAGTCGACAACAAAGCGTTTACCGCGTTCTTGGATGGTTTGGGCTATCCGTATGTGGAAGAAACGCACAACCCTGCGTACCGCTTGTTTTTGCAGCGTTAACGCTTGGCGGGCAACTCCAGCACCAAGGTTTGCGGTGCGTCGATCGACACCCCCAAGCTCACACGCCGACCTTGCGCCGACTGAAGCACGAAGCCGTCCGCCACCACCGCACCCACACGGAAAGGCTTGGCAGGTTTGCCGTCCACCGCGATGAGGGCGGCACCTGACTCTTGGCCTGCGTCCATCACGCCTTGCAGCTGAAAGCGACTGGCCAACGTCGGTGCGGCTGTGGCCTGCACAGGCGCAGCGCCTAAGCTGCGCGCGGCGGCTGACACATCCACCTCGAGCGCGGCTTGCGTTGCCACAGCAGCCAAGCCCTGGCCCTCGCTGGCAGCAGACCAACGCAAACCCCATGTCACCGCACTGAAAGCCACCACACCCCACACAAGGCATGTGGTCACAGGCAACACCACGCGTGAAGACGTGTTCCAAGCACTGGCGAATGACGGGCGGTAGCGAAGCATCTGCGGATTATGATTCATCCTTGATCTGAGAACCTTTGAAATATCCGCCATGCACACGCCAGAAACGAACACCAACGCCACACCCAAACGCCAACGTGGCTTCACCTTGATTGAGTTGATGGTGGTACTTGCCATCATTGGCGTGCTGGCCGCCCTCGTGGTGCCCAATGTGCTCAACCGCGCCGACGACGCGCGCGTGACCGCCGCCAAAACCGATGTGGGCAACCTCATGAATGCGCTCAAGCTCTACCGCTTGGACAACCAAACCTACCCCAGCGCCGAGCAAGGCCTGAACGCTTTGGTCGCCAAGCCCACCACAGGCCCCTCGCCTCTGAACTGGAAGCCCTACATCGACAAATTGCCCAACGACCCTTGGGGCCGCCCCTACCAATACATGAACCCCGGCGTGAAGGGTGAAGTGGATGTGCTCTCGCTCGGCGCTGACGGCCAACCCGGTGGCGAAGGCAAAAACGCCGACATCGGCAGCTGGCAATAAGACCCCCAGCTTCAGCCCACATGCAGCGCCAGCGCGGCCTCACCTTGTTGGAGCTGTTGGTGGTGCTGGCCATCATCGGTTTGGCCATGACCGGCGTGGGTTTGTCGCTGCGCGACAGCAGCCAAACCCAACTGGAGCGAGAAGCGCAACGCCTCGTGGCGGTGCTTGAAGCAGCCCGCGCCCAATCCCGCACCAGCGGCATCGCCTTGATTTGGCAAGCCACACCGCAAGGCTTTGTCATTCGTACAGGGCTTGAACTGCCTCCCACCCCCATTGCACCTCGCACCGAAACTTGGCTCAGCACTGGCACGCAAGCGCGGGTCAGCACATCCACGACGGCTGCCAACCCCACAGCCCCCGACAACGCGGTGGTGCTGGGGCCTGAACCCATCTTGGCCCCCACACGCATCACGCTCAGCGTCGCTGCAGCCCAGCGGCCAGAAACAACACTGAGCATTGGCACGGATGGGTTGCAGCCGTTTCAGGTGGTGCCATGACGCAACGCGGCTTCACACTGATTGAGGTGTTGGTGGCGTTGGCCATCGTGTCTGTGGCTTTGATGAGCGGCCTCAAGGTCAGTGGCGCACTCACGCGCAACGCGCAGCGCCAAGCCGATGTGCTGCTTGCACAAATCTGCGCCGACAACGCGCTGAATCAACTGCGTCTCTCGCAACAGCTGCCCAGCGTGGGTGACTCGCGCGTGCCATGCCCGCAAGCCGAACGTCATTTCGAGGTCGCGCTCACCGTGCGCACCACGCCCAACCCCGCGTTTCGCCGTGTCGATGCGCAAGTGTTTGATGCGGCCACACCCGTGCTCAACATCACTACCGTGCTGGGGCGCTACTGATGACCCACATCCGTCACGCACAACGCGGCTTCACACTCATCGAGCTACTCATTGCCATCACCCTCATGGCGGTGTTGGCGGGCTTGAGCTGGCGCGGGCTTGACAGCCTCATGCGCAGCCGCGACATCACCCAAGCGCAGGTGGACAAAACCGCCGTGCTGCAAACCGTGCTTGCGCAATGGCAGGCCGACCTCAACGCGGTGCAGCCCGTGCCCAACATCGCTGACGCAGGCGTGCAGTGGGATGGCCGCACCCTGCGCCTCACCCGCCGCGCCACCGCATGGCGTGCCGATGGGGCAGACACCGGTGTGTGGGTGGTGGCCTGGACGCTGCGCGACAACCAGTGGCTGCGCTGGCAATCGCCCCCTGTGCAAACCCGTGGCGCACTGCAACAAGCGTGGACCCATGCCGAGCGCTGGGGCCAAAACCCCAGCAGCGATGACGCGGCATTTGAAACCCGCTTGATGCCCCTCGACGCATGGCAACTCACCTACTTCCGTGGCAACGCATGGACCAACCCCCTCTCCAGTGCAGACACCTCGGGCACACCACAGCCCAACACCCCCACATTGCCCGACGCCATTCGCCTGCAAATTGACCTACCCGCCAGCACCGGCGTGCGTGGCCGCATCACCCTTGATTGGGTGCGACCCAACTTCAGCAACACCAAAACATGAAGTTCCTCGCACCACGCCCACACCACAGCCCCCAACGCGGCGCAGCCTTGTTGGCCGCCATGCTCACCGTCGCCTTGGTAGCCACGTTTGCCGCAGGTGCGCTGTGGCAGCAGTGGAAATCGGTCGAGGTGGAAGGCGCGGAGCGCCAACGCACCCAAGCGCGCTGGTTGCTCACAGGCGCGCTGGATTGGGCCCGCGTCATCTTGCGCGAAGACGCCCGCGCAGGCGACGCCAACGCCCCCACCGACCACTTGGCCGAACCTTGGGCCGTGCCCCTGCAAGAGGCCCGCTTGTCCGCGTTCTTGGCGGCCCTGCCCGATGGAACGGGCAACACCCTCGAGGATGAAAAGTTTGCACAACAGGTGTTGCTATCGGGCCAAGTGAACGATTTGCAAGGGCGCCTCAATGTCACCAACTTGCTCCAAGGCGACCAACTGGACGGCAAAGCCGTGCTCGCCTTTGAACGCCTCTTTGACGCACTTGGCGTGCCCCCTGCCCAGCTGAGCCTGCTGACACAAGGCCTCTTGGCCGCCCAAAAACAAAGCGCATCCTCCCCCTTGATGCCTCAACGCGTGAGCCAGCTCAGTGCGTTGGGGCTCTCCCCCCAAGTGCTGCGCACCCTCGACCCACACATCACCGTGTTGCCCACGCGCACCCCGGTCAACGTCAACACCGCCAGCGTCCCCGTTTTGTACGCCAGCGTGCCGGGCCTGAGCCTGTCGGATGCACAACGCTTGGTGCAGCAACGCGAGCGCCAGCATTGGGCCAGTGTGGAAGCGTTTCAAAAAGCCTTGGGCCGCAACCTGAACTTGAGCGACACCCACCAAGTGAGCACCCAGTACTTTGAAGTGCTGGGCCGCTTGCGCATGCCCCAAACCACTCTGCAAGAACGCTCGGTGGTCAAGCGCGAAGGCCAAGATTTGAAGGTGCTTTGGCGCGACAGCGGCTCTCTACAATGACTGTTCCCATGCTGATCATCGCGCTGCCCCACACTGCCCATCCATCTACCAGCTATGCCCACGTCCATTCAGACGGGCACAGCGTGGTGCGCAGCGCGTCTGGCATGGCCGCCACGTTGTCGGCGCACGCCGGCGTGGTGGTGGCCGTGGTGCCGCACAGCCGTTTGTCTTGGCTGCGTGTGCAGCTCCCACCGGCCAGTCACGGGCCCCGTTTGCAAAGCGTGTTGCAAGGCTTGCTGGAAGACCGGTTACTCGATGAGCCACAACAGTTGCACCTCGTCTTAGCCCCAGATGCCGAACACATCGCCCGCACAGGCGGCGCCACTGTGGTGGCGGTGTGCCACAAAACTTGGCTACGCGAAGCGCTCGCCCCCTTGCAAGCCGCGGGCTTGAACGTGCAACGCATCGTGCCTGAGCTGTCACCCAGCGACGCTCCCACGCTGCACGTCATGGGCGAACCCGACCATGCACACAGCGTGTTGTGCCACGCACACGGCGTGACGCTGATGCCCCCCAACACCGGGCAATGGCACGCCTTTGCCCAACTGAGCCAAGACCATTTGCAAATTCAAGCCGAGCCCGCCATGGTGTCGCGTGTGCAAAGCACCTTGCAACGCCAACCCATGCTGCAAAGCGCGGCACAGCGCTGGGTCCAATCCAGCCAATCCGATTGGGATTTGGCGCAAGGCGAGTGGGCCCAAGGCCCCCTCCAACGCGTGCAACGCCAAGCCCTCGCGGCATGGCAAACCGTGTCACATGCACCGGCTTGGAAGCCTGTACGCTGGGGCATGGCGGTGCTCATTGCGCTCCAAGTGCTGGGCCTCAACGCATTGGCGTGGCGCGAACGCAGCGCTTTGAATGCCCAGCAAGCGTCGCTGCAAAGCATTTTGAAAACCACCTTTCCTGCCGTCACCTTGGTCATTGACGCACCGCTGCAAATGCAGCGCGAGGTCGATGCGTTGCAACAAAAATCAGGCATGGCCTCCAGCACCGATTTCGAGCCTTTGCTCGCGGCCTTGGCCCACGTGCTGCCCGCAGGGCAAACACCTCAACAAATTCACTTTGCCAACCATGCCTTGCGTGTGCAAGGTGTCACGTTGGACAGCAACTCGAACGGCATCAACGTTTTGAAAGAACGCGGCTTGAGCCTGCGCCAAGACGGCCATGACACATGGGTGTTGCAAGCGGAGGGCGTGAAATGAGCACAGGGCCTCACATGCGCGCGCAAGTCATCCGCCGTTGGCAAGCGTTGAGCCTGCGTGAACAACGCAGCATCGCTGTGCTGGGCGCGTTGTTGGCCGTGCTGCTGTTTTGGGTCATTGCCATCGCGCCGGCACTCAACACCCTGCGCGACAGCGACAACCGCCGCACCCAAATCGGCCAACAACAGGCCCACATGCTGGCCTTGCAAACACAGGCCCAAGCGCTGCAAACACGTGTGCCACTGTCACGCGATGAAGCACTGCGTCAATTGCAAAGCCTCACGCCCCAAAGTCAGATTCAGCTCACCGTGCAAGGCGAGCGTGTGAGCGTGCAACTCAAAGCCGTGCCTGCGGCCACCTTGGCACAGTGGTTGTCGCAAGCGCGTCGCCAAGCACAAGCGCTGCCTGTAGAAGCGCATTTGACGCGCAGCAACGCCTCAGACACCAACCCCAACGCCACCGTGACGTGGGATGGCAACTTGGTGCTGAGCTTGCCCAACCGTGGCGGCACCGCCCACTGAGACCACTGCACAACACGCCCACCACCATGCAACGTCATTCAAGCGCTACACCACACCCCAGCACCCGCTGGGCGTGGACGGGCGTGGTCATGGGTTTGGGCTTGGCACTCATCACCCAAGCCCCTGCGCATTGGCTGACTCGCCACATCGCCCACATCAGCGGTGAGCGTGTGTTGTTGCAAGACCCGCAAGGCACGGTGTGGAACGGCTCAGCTCAGTGGGTGTTGAACGAAGGCCCCCTCAACGCGGGCACATCGGCCCATGCGATGGCTGGGTCTGCCAGCACCACCGCCTTGCCCACACGTGTCACATGGCAACTGGGACCACGCATCGACTGGGCCAACGCGCGCTTGGTGCTCAGCGCCACCGTCGCCTCGGCCTGCTGCACCCCACAGCCCGTGCGCATGGATATTTCGCCCGTGTGGCGCGGCGTGCAGGTGCAGGTGAGCGACCACACCTCCCACTGGCCCGCCAACTGGCTGGTGGGCTTAGGCGCACCTTGGAACACGGTACAACCGCAAGGCCGTCTGCAGCTGCACACTACCCAGCTGCAATGGTCGCAACACGCAGGCAAAGAAAGCATCCAAGGCCAAGCCGAGCTGCAACTGCAAGAGCTCGCCACACGTCTGTCCACGTTGCGCCCATTGGGCAGTTACCGTGTACAGATACAGGGGGGCGACACCACCACACTGACGCTGGACACACTGGAAGGCAGTTTGCTTTTAAAGGGCACGGGTCAACTGCTCAACGGGCATGTGCAATTCAACGGCGAGGCCACGGCCGAGCCCGATGCACAAGCGGCACTCTCTAATTTATTGAACATCTTGGGTCAGCGCCAAGGTGCCAAGTCGATTTTGAAAATGGGTTAACGCATATGGTTAAGCAACGCAATTTCTTTCAACCCTCCGTCTTGACGCTGGCGCTGAGTTTGAGCCTTGCGCCCTCGTTGCTCGGCGTGTCACTCACGCAAGCAGCGCCGCCAGCCAAAAAGGCCGCCACGCCACCCGCCTCACAACAAGCCATCACGCTCAACTTTGTGAATGCCGAAATTGAGTCTGTGGCACGCACCTTGGCCACGCTCTCCAACCGCAATTTGGTGGTCGATCCTCGCGTCAAAGGCACGATCAACCTCAGCACCGAATTGCCGGTATCGCCCAACGAGGCATGGACCCAGTTCTTGGCCGCTTTGCGCTTGCAAGGCTTTGCCATGGTCGAAACCAAAGGGCTTTACAAAATCGTGCCCGAAGCCGACGCCAAGCTGCAAGGCGGCAATGTGCAAGAAATTCAAAAAGCCAACGGAGGCTCTGGCAGCGGTCAAATCGTCACGCACATCTTCAAGCTCAATTTTGAGCAAGCCAACAATTTGTTGCCCGTGCTGCGCCCGCTCATCAGCCCCAACAACACGATCAACGTCAACCCCGGCAACAACTCGATCATCATCACCGACTACGCCGACAATTTGCAACGCATGGCGCGCATCATCGCCACGTTGGATGTCTCCAACGCCAGCGATGTCGAAGTCATCCAACTCAAGCACGCCATCGCGGTGGACTTGGCACCCTTGGTCTTGCGTTTGGTGGAGTCGGGCAGCACCGCCCCCGCAGCGGCGGCAACCCCTGGCCAACCAGGGACTGAATACAAAACCACGTTACTGGCAGAGCCACGCAGCAACGCCCTCATCTTGCGGGCAGCCAATCCGGCACGTGTGGCATTGGTCAAGTCGCTCGTGGCCAAACTCGACCAACCCAGCGGCAGCAACGCCAGCGGCAACATCCATGTGGTGTATTTGAAAAATGCCGACGCCACCAAGCTCGCCACCACCCTGCGTGCCGCCATCAGCGGGCAAGCCACAACCGCCACAGGGGCGGGCGCGGCGTTGAATGCCAACGCATCGCCTAGCACCTCCCCCTTGGCAAACAACACCCCTGCCGCAGGCAGCACACTCGGCAGCACCACCACGCCCAGTGGCTCAGCCACAGGCGGACAAATTCAAGCCGACCCGGCCACCAACTCGCTCATCATCACGGCGCCTGAGCCGCAATACCGCCAACTGCGTGCGGTGATCGACATGCTCGACCAACGCCGTGCGCAAGTCATGGTGGAGAGCTTGATCGCCGAAGTCAACGCCGACAAAGCCGCACAAATGGGCATTCAGTGGCAAACCGCCACCGGTCAGTCGGGCGGCAATATTGGAATCATCGGCACCAACTTCAATAACCAAATCAGCACCACGATCGGCCAAGGCAACATCATTGGTGCATCCGGGGGCAGTGCCGTCCTCGGCGGCTTGGGGGGCGGCTTGAACGTTGGCAATGCGCGCCAAATCAACGGCACGTATGTGCTGGGTAGCTTGGCCACCTTCTTGCAACAAAACGGCGATGGCAATGTGTTGTCAACGCCCACCTTGCTCACCCTCGACAACGAAGAAGCGAAGATTGTGGTGGGCCAAAACGTGCCCTTCGTCACCGGCCAATACACCAACAACAACACGACCAACGGCTCGGTCAACCCCTTCCAAACCGTCGAGCGCAAAGACGTGGGTCTGACACTGAAGGTGAAACCGCAAATCAGCGAGACCGGCACTGTCAAACTCACCATCTTCCAAGAGGTGTCCAGCGTGGTGCCCAACTCGGTGGGGTCCAGCACAGGTCTGATCACCAACAAACGCAGCATTGAATCCAATGTGCTGGTAGACGATGGCTCCATCATTGTCTTGGGTGGCTTGTTGTCTGACGAATACGCGGGCGCTGCCAGCCAAGTGCCGGCCTTGGGCGACATCCCGGTGTTGGGCTGGCTGTTCAAGAGCGAGAGCCGCACACGCACCAAGAAAAACCTGATGGTGTTCTTGCGCCCCGTGGTCATGCGCGATGCGGCAGCGTCTGATGCACTGAGCAACAACCGCTACCAGCAAATGATGGGGCTGCAACAAAACGCACAGCCGGGCTTCAACCCCATCTTGGGTTCGGGCAACTCGCCCGTGTTGCCGCCCGCGCCTGTGCCCAAACCCAAAGAAGAACCCAAAGCATCGAACGACAACACCCCCGAAGCCCCTGCATCTGCCGTGCCTGCCGCCACACCCGCTCAATAAACCATGCGCCGCCCGCTGCCCTACGCCTTTGCCCGCACCCACCAGCTCTTGCTGGAGGACGATGGCCACACGCTCACGCTGTGGCACAGCGACGCACCTGACCTAGGTGCGTGGAGCGAAATCACACGTACCCATGCCGTGCAAGCGTTTGAGTACTTGGACAAGCCCACACTGGCCAAACGCATCAGCGAAGCCTATGCCCAAGCCGACAGCAACGCCGCTGCCGTGGTGAGTGAGGTGCAAAGCGATGCCGACCTCACCCGCATGATGCAAGAGCTGCCTGCGGTGGAGGACTTGCTCGAAGCCGCCGACGACGCCCCCATCATTCGCATGCTCAACGCCTTGCTCACGCAGGCGGCACGCGATGGGGCGAGCGACATCCACATCGAACCCTACGAGCGCCACAGCAGCGTGCGTTTCCGTGTGGACGGCACGCTGCGCGAAGTGGTGCAACCCAACCGCGCCTTGCATGCCGCGTTGATTTCGCGCCTCAAAATCATGGCCGAGTTGGACATTGCCGAAAAACGTTTGCCGCAAGACGGCCGCATTTCACTGCGCCTGGGCCAACGCGCGATCGACGTGCGTGTCTCCACCTTGCCCAGCGCACACGGCGAACGTGCGGTGCTGCGTTTGCTCGACAAAACCGAGAGCAAACTCACCCTACAAGCGGTGGGCATGGAAGGCGACACACTGCGCCGCTTTGAAGCGCTGGTGCACCAGCCCCACGGCATCATCTTGGTCACCGGCCCTACGGGCTCGGGCAAAACCACCACCTTGTATGCCGCGCTGCAAGGGCTAGACGCCACACGCAACAACATCATGACGGTCGAAGATCCGATTGAATATGAGTTGGCCGGCGTGGGCCAAACCCAAGTGAACCCCAAGATTGATTTGGACTTTGCCAAGGCGCTTCGTGCCATCCTGCGCCAAGACCCCGACATCATCATGATTGGCGAGATTCGCGATTACGAAACAGCACAAATCGCCATTCAAGCCTCGCTCACCGGCCACTTGGTGTTGGCCACGCTGCACACCAACGATGCGGCCAGCGCCATCACCCGCTTAACCGATATGGGTGTGGAGCCCTTCTTGCTCAGTTCATCGCTCTTGGGCGTCTTGGCACAACGCCTGCTGCGTAAAACGTGTACGCACTGCCAAGGCCAAGGCTGTGACGAATGTGGCCACAGCGGCTACCAAGGCCGCACCGGCATTTTTGAATTGCTCACCACCCACGACGACATGCGCGCGCTCATCCACAACCAAGCCAGCGAAGCGCAGCTGCGCGATGCCGCGCTGCGCAACGGCATGACGCTCATGCGCGACGATGGCGAGCGCTTGGTGCGTGCGGGCATCTCGACCCGCGAAGAACTGATTCGCGTGACACGCGACTGACCCCTGAAACCAACAGACCATGCCCGCCTACGCGTTTGAAGCCCTCGACCCCCAAGGCCAAACGCGCCGTGGCGTGCTAGAGGCCGACACCGCGCGCACAGCCCGCAGCCAGCTGCGCGCACAAGATTTGGTGCCCCTCAAGGTCGAGCCCGTGCAACGCAGTGGCAGCGGCTTGAACACCGTCATTTGGGAAAGCAAAATTTTCAGCAGCACGTCGCTGGCCGTTTGGACTCGGCAGCTCTCAGGCTTGGTGAACGCGGGCTTGCCATTGGAACGCGCCCTGTCTGCTTTGAGCGACGAAGCCGAAACACCCCGCCAACGCGACTTGGTCTCAGCCCTGCGCACCGAGGTGAATGCAGGCGCCCCATTTGCCAAAGCACTCAGCCAACACCCGCGCGAATTCAGCCCCATCTTCACCGCCGTCGTGGGGGCAGGCGAGCAAAGCGGCCACCTTGGTTTGGTGCTGGAGCGCTTGGCCGACGATTTGCAAGAACAACAAAACTTGCGCAGCAAATTGTGGGCCGCAGGCTTGTACCCGGCCATCGTGTGCTTGGTGGCTTTGGTCATCGTGCTGTTTTTGCTGGCCTATGTGGTGCCGCAAGTGGCGCAGGTGTTTGGCAGCCACCAGCAACAACTGCCCGCACTCACCAGCGTCATGCTGGCCCTGAGTCGCTTTGTGCAAGACTTTTGGCTGTGGGGTTTGGTGCTGATCGCTCTGCTATGCGCAGGCGGCCATGTGGCCTTGAAGCAAGCCGAGGTGCGTCTGCGTTTGGATGCCGCTTGGCTGCAGTTGCCACTCATTGGTCGCTTGGCCCGTGGCTACAACGCGGCCCGTTTTGCCAGCACGCTGGCCATGCTGACCACGGCAGGTGTACCCATTTTGAAAGCCCTGCAAGCCGCGGCCGACACACTGAGCAACACTGCGCTCAAGCGTGATGCGCAAGATGCACTGGTTCTGGTGCGTGAAGGTGCGCCCTTGGCCTCTGCCTTGGCACAACACCCGCGCTTTCCACGCTTGCTGGTCATGTTCTCGCGCTTGGGCGAGCAAACCGGCACGTTGCCCACCATGCTGCAGCGCGCCGCTGCACAGCTGAGCGAAGAAGTGCAACGACGCGCTTTGCAACTGGCGACGATTTTGGAGCCTTTGCTCATCGTGGCGATGGGCGCGATGGTGATGCTCATCGTCTTGGCCGTGATGCTGCCGATCATTCAACTCAACCAATGGGTCAGATAAGCCCCTTCGCCTCGAGAGCCGTCCAGCGGCGAACCGTACTTGGAGACTACACATGAGCATCTCACTCAACGGCAAATTGGTGGTGGCCATTTCCTCACGCGCGCTGTTCGACTTTGAAGAAGAAAACCAAGTCTTTGAACAAGGCGACGACCGCGCGTACATGAATTTGCAACTCGAGCGTCTAGAGACACCCGCCAAACCCGGTGTGGCGTTTTCGTTGGTGCAAAAGTTGTTGGCGTTCAACACGTCTGAGGCGCAACGCGTGGAAGTGGTCATCCTCTCGCGCAACGACCCTGTGAGTGGCATGCGCGTGTTCCGCTCGGCGCAGCACTATGGCTTGCCCATTCAGCGAGGCAGCTTCACGCGGGGCCAATCGCCTTGGCGTTATTTGCGCCCACTCAACGCCAATTTGTTTTTGTCCACGCACTTGTCAGACGTGCGCTCAGCGCTGGATGCCGGTGTGCCTGCCGCACAGGTCTACCCCCATTCGGCACACGCCTCTGAGGCCAACCCGAACGAGGTACGGATTGCGTTTGACGGCGATGCGGTGTTGTTCAGTGACGAGGCTGAACGTGTGTTCCAAGCACAAGGTTTGGATGCGTTTCAACAGCACGAAAAAACCAAAGCGGCTCAGCCACTCTCTGCAGGCCCTTTCAAACCGTTGCTGGCCGCTTTGCATCAGTTGCAACAAGCGGGCACGCCACACATGCGCATTCGCACCGCGCTGGTCACCGCACGCAGCGCCCCTGCGCACGAGCGCGCCATCCGCACCCTGATGAACTGGAACATTGAAGTGGACGAAGCCATGTTCTTAGGCGGCCTTGAAAAAGGCGAGTTCTTGCGTGAGTTTGAGCCCGACTTTTTCTTCGACGACCAAACCGGCCACATCGAATCCGCTGCTCGCCATGTGCCCGCAGGCCATGTGGCCAGCGGTGTGCGCAACACAGACTTTTAAGCACCATGAACGCATTCAAAACCGTGGCCAACCACTTGGCTGGCAGTGTGGCCACGAACTGGCAAAAAAGCCGTCTCCAACTCAGCCGTGTGTGGGCGCTGTCGCTGCCCTATTTCAAGTCCGAAGAAAAATGGCGCGCGCGTTTGCTGCTGGCCGCCTGCGTGGGCTTGAACCTTGGCATGGTCTACATGATGGTGTTGCTCAACGATTGGAACCGCGTGTTCTACGACGCGCTGCAAAACCGCAATGCCGAGGTGTTTTGGCACCAGCTCGGGGTGTTTGCCCTGTTGGCCACCTGCTTCATCATCGTGGCGGTGTACCGCTTTTACCTCACCCAGTTGCTCGAGCTGCGTTGGCGCGCATGGATGACACGCGACTACTTGCAACGATGGCTGCGCGGCCACGTGTTTTACCAGCTTGAGTTGCAAAGCAAACACGGCACCGACAACCCCGACCAACGGATTCAAGAAGACGTGCAGCAGTTCACCGCAGACACCGTGGGCTTGTCGCTAGGCTTGCTCGATGCCACGGTCACGCTCTTGAGCTTTGTGGGTATCTTGTGGTCGCTCTCGGGTGGCTTTAGTTTTGAGGTGGCGGGCGAGACCTACAACATCCCCGGCTTCATGGTGTGGATGGCTTTGGCCTACGCGTTGACAGGCAGCTTGGTGGGGCATCTGATTGGCCGCTCTATGGCCTCGCTGAACTTTGCGCAACAGCGCTTAGAAGCCGATTTCCGTCACCACCTCATGCGTGTGCGTGAGTACAGCGAAGCGATTGCGCTCGACCGTGGTGGCCGTGTGGAACGCTTGTCGTTGCAAGAGCGGTTCAAGCAAGTGCTGGACAACTTCATGCGCTTGCTGCGCGTGCAAAAGCGCTACACCTGGTTCAACTCTGGCTACGGTCAAGCGGCGGTGGTGTTTCCCATGTTGGTGGCCTCACCCCGCTACTTCAGCGGCGCCATTCAGTTGGGCGAGTTGATGCAAATTTCCTCCGCATTTGGGCAAGTGCAAGAGTCCCTCAGTTGGTTCATCAGCAACTACAGCCGCTTGGCGTCGTGGCAAGCCACTACCTTGCGTTTGACGAGTTTCCAAGACCAAATGTTGGCCATCCAGATGGACGAGGGGGCCGAGCCCCAGTGGTCCCCCCTGTCGTTCACAGGCGCCACGGCTGTCACGCACACAGGCATCAACGCCTTGCACACCACGCCACTGACGGTGTCTCTGCCCAACGGCGATGTGCTGCTGGCCGACACCTCGCTCAATGCAGCCGCGGGTGACACGGTGTTGATTCGTGGCCCCTCGGGTTGCGGCAAGTCCACCTTGTTGCGCGTGCTTGCGGGCATTTGGCCGCATGTGACATCGCCCACACACGACCGCCGTGGCGAGCCCATCACCTACGGTCCCGTGGTGCTGCCCGAGCGCAGTGTGTTCATGCCGCAGCGCCCTTACTTTCCACAGGGCACATTGCGCCAAGCCTTGGCCTATCCCGACAGTGCCGAGCACTACACCGATGAAGCCCTGAAAAACGCGTTGTACGACGCGTTGCTGCCCCACCTGGTGAACGACCTCGACGTTGCCGGCCAATGGACGCAACAGCTCTCCGGGGGCGAGCAACAACGTTTGGCCTTGGCGCGTGTGTTGCTCAAGCGCCCACGCTGGGTGTTTGCCGACGAAGCCACCAGCGCGTTGGACGAGGCGGCTGAAAAAGCCTTGTATGAAAAGCTGCTGACGATGGTGCGCGAAGAAGGCGGGGGATTGGTGTCCATTGCCCACCGCCCCAGCGTGGCCAGCCACCACGACACGGTGTGGCAGTTTGTGGCTGCGCCTGAAGGCAGCGCAGCCAAGTTCATGCTGGTGACCGAATGAAAAAAGCGTGTGCCGCTCAGCACACGCTTTTGAGGAAACACCAAGGGCCCTCGGCCCTTTGAGCGTTTACGACTTCCAGCGCTCCCAGCCCTTGGCCCGCAAATCGCACGCGGGGCAGGTGCCGCAGCCGTAACCCCAATCGTGGCGGTGTGTACGGTCGCCCATGTAGCAGGTGTGCGTGTGCTCGACGATGAGGTCGACCAATTGATCACCGCCTTGGGGCTGGGCTTTTTGACCCAAGTCATGTGCCAGCTGCCACGTTTGGGCTTTGTCGATCCACATGAGCGGCGTCTCAATCAGCAAGCGGCGGTCCATGCCCAACGACAACGCAATTTGCATGGCTTTCATCGTGTCGTCGCGGCAATCGGGGTAACCTGAAAAATCGGTTTCGCACACCCCAGTGACGATCACATCCAGCCCACGACGATAGGCCAATGCAGCCGCGAGTGTGAGGAACAACAGGTTGCGGCCCGGCACAAACGTGTTGGGTAAGCCAGAGCTTTCCATTTGAAACGCCATGTCGCGCGTGAGCGAGGTTTCGCTCACTTGACCCAACACGCCCAAGTCGAGCAGATGGTCTTCCCCCAACTTCGCACCCCACTCAGGAAACTGTGCACGCACTTGCGCCAGCACTTGCATGCGGGCCTCCAGCTCCACCAAATGACGCTGGCGGTAATCAAATGCCAAAGTTTCCACGCGTTCGTATTGCGCCAGCGCATGGGCCAAACACGTGGTGGAGTCTTGACCGCCGGAGAACAACACCAAGGCGGTGCGATGGATGGGATGACGTGGCTGCATGGTTCAGTGCGAAGAGTCTTTGGGGTGGGAAATGCGATCGGTCAAGGCAATGGCCAAGGCGCTGAGCAAGAAGGTGATGTGAATGAGGGTTTGCCACATCAACACCTTCTCGTCGTAGTTGGCCGCGTTGATAAACGTCTTGAGCAAATGGATGGACGAGATGCCAATGATGGCCATGCCCAACTTCACCTTCAACACCGAGGCGTTGACATGGCTGAGCCACTCGGGTTGATCGGGGTGGTCTTCGAGGTACATGCGCGAGACAAAGGTTTCATAGCCCCCCACGATGACCATGATGAGCAAGTTGGAGATCATCACCACATCAATCAAACCCAGCACCACCAACATCGTGATGGACTCGGTGAGTTTTTCAACGGCCATGCCATTTTTGTAGCCAATGCTGTTGACCAACGCATCCAACGCATGCTGGTTGCCGAACGCAGCTTCAATCAAATGGACCAACTCGACCCAAAAGTGAAACACATACATGCCTTGCGCCAAGATGAGGCCCAAGTACAAAGGCAGCTGAAGCCAGCGGCTGGCAAAAATCAGACGCGGCAAACGCGGAGGTTGTGTCATAAGCGCGAGGGGTTTTTAAACAAAGACGCTAAATTTTGCCTGAGCCCGCCTAAACTGCGCCCATGTTGCTACAAATTTTCTCTTTGATTCTTCACTTCGCCGTGGGTTTGGTGGCAGGCACGTGTTTGCTGCGCATGTACATGCACTTGCAGCGCATCAACCTCTCGCGCAGCGGAGGCAACCCTTTGGCCCCGTTTGTATTTGCTGTCACCAACTGGCTGGTGTTGCCCGTGCGCCGCTTTGTGCCCGCGATAGGACGCTTGGACACCGCCAGTTTGGTGGCCGCTTATGCCGTGCTGCTGGCCAAGCACTCGCTGCTGTGGCTCATGGCAGGCGCCAGTGCACCTTCGCTCAGCTTGCTCACCCATGCAGGGTTTGAGTTGGTCAGCGTCATCTTGTCGAGCTTGATGTGGTTGGTCATTGGCTATGCGTTGATGTCTTGGTTCAACACGGCTTCTGATGCGCGCTATTTTTTGGCGCAATTGGTGGAGCCACTGCTACGCCCTGTTCGTCGCGTTCTGCCGCACATGGGCGGCGTGGATCTATCGCCCATTGCGTTGTTGCTGTTGCTTCAAATTGCCGAAATCGTGCTGCGCCATTTGCAGATGCAAGTGATTTTTTAAGCCCCTTCAAAAGGACAACACGCCATGACGCTCACACACTTTGGGCTTGCAGCCTTGCTCACCCTCTCTTCGCTGCACGCTTCAGCACAAACCACCGTCGCCACCGAGTGGCCGCCTGTCCAAACCATCGCCACACTCGACGTCCCTCGCTACATGGGCACGTGGTACGAGATTGCGAAGTTCCCCAACCGTTTCCAAGCCAAGTGCACGTCCAACACGCGCGCGCGGTATTTGGCGCAAACCGATGGCACGGTGCAAGTGCTCAACAGCTGTGTCACCTCAGATGGCCACACCATCGATGCACTCGGCTTGGCCAAACAAATCGGCAGCGCCACATCGCCCCAACTGCAAGTGCGCTTTGCCCCTGCATGGCTAGGCTGGTTGCCCATGGTGTGGGGAGACTATTGGGTGATTGACCTTGATGCCGACTACCAACTGGCCGCCGTGAGTGACGCCAAACGCGAGTACCTGTGGGTGCTGTCGCGCACCCCTCAAGTCAATGCCAAGGCCTACGACGCCTTGCTTGAACGCCTCAAAGCACAACACTTTGAGGTGCAAAAACTTCAACCCACCCCTCAACGTTGATCAAGGAGTTCCCTATGCGAGTCAAACAAATCCTCAGCGATGTGCAGCTGGTCATTGCCGACCTCGAAGTGCATTTGAATGGCGAGCTGCGCTGCAGCCCAACCCTGTGCGCACTCATTCCCGCAGCCCAGGGTCATGAAGAAAAAATCATCCCGCTCAACACCCCCGATGGACGGCCGATTTTTATGAACTTAGACAATGCGATTGCGCCTACAAGCCTCTGAGTCAACACCGCATCAGCCTAGGCTTGACGCCCGCGTCAAGATTTCGTTTTGGCGTGCCGCAGGTTGTTGCAGCGGTCGTGGCTGATGGCCAAGTTGTCTTGGTGGCTGTTGCCACCTTCGCTCAAGGGTTGAATGTGTTCTAGCGTGGCGTCGGCGTGCGCCACATGCTCCCCGCACACCCAACACGGCACCACGCCATGCAACTGGCGTGAGACCGTTTTGTAAATTTTGTCGCGGGTGAGCTTGAGCCGACTCAAGGCGTTACTTGATCCAAGCCGCCAATGTTTTGGCGTAGGCGTCAAAGTCTTGAATGGGGCGCTTG
>JBEEJP010000002.1:0-33640 GCA_041169125.1 Pseudomonadota bacterium | reverse complement strand
CCCGCCGGACGCGTTGGGATGTGGTGGTAGCGCGTGACCACCAAACCAGACAAAGGCTTGTCGGCGGGCCACAGCGCCTCGACCGCTTGCGCCATGGCGCCACCCGCTTTGCCTGCCCCCAAGACCACGGTGCGGCCCTTGGGAGGTGTGGGCAAATACGCAGCGGTGTTGTGCAGCGGCAAAGCGCGATGCACCGCAGCTTGGTACAGCATGTCCAAAAACTCGTTGGGATGGGTGGCGAAGTGCGGCTTGGTAGGGCTTGCTTTTTGCATCGTCAAATTGTGCCGTACCCATTGCAAGCCTGTGCCTGTGGAAACCACTTGGGTGACAAACAAAAAAGTTAAATGACACGCGTTAAAGTTCAAACCATGCCTATCCTGCTCATCCACCGCGCCCGCTGCATCGCTTTACTCGACGATGCCAACACCGAACTCCACCACGCCTCGCTGTTGCTGCGCGAGGGTCGCATTGAGCGCATCCTTCCCGAAGGCGACAACATTGACGCGCTGCTGAGCGAAGTGGATGAAGTGATTGACGCCCGCCACCATGTGGTGGTGCCGGGCCTCATCAACACACACCACCACATGGTGCAAAGCCTCACGCGGGCGGTGCCACAGGTGCAAAACGCCGAGTTGTTCAGCTGGCTCAAAGGGCTGTACCCGATTTGGGCAGGGCTCACGCCTGAGATGGTGTTGGTCTCTAACCAAGTGGCCATGGCCGAGTTGCTGCTCAGTGGCTGCACCACCAGCAGCGACCACCTCTACATCTACCCCAACGGTGTGCGACTGGACGACAGCATTGAAGCCGCGCACACCATTGGCATGCGCTTTACCGCCACACGCGGCAGCATGAGCGTGGGCGAAAGCCAAGGCGGCCTACCCCCCGACCGCGTGGTGGAAAAAGAAGCCTTCATCCTCAAAGAAACACAACGCCTGATAGAGACCTACCACGACGCCAGCTTTGGTGCGATGACCCATGTGGCCGTGGCCCCTTGTTCGCCTTTCAGCGTCAGCCAAGACCTCATGCGCGAAGCCGCCAAGCTCGCCCGTGCCCACCAGGTTCGCCTGCACACGCACTTGGCCGAGAACGACCACGACATTGCGTATACGAAAGAAAAATTCAACTGCACCCCTGCCCAATACGCCGAAGACTTAGGCTGGGTGGGCCACGACGTGTGGCACGCCCACTGCGTGAAGCTGGATGACGAAGGCACCTACCTCTTTGCCAAAACCCGCACCGGCATTGCCCACTGCCCCTGCAGCAATATGCGCTTGGCCAGCGGCATCTTGCCCTTGCGCAAAATGTTGGACGCCGGTGTGCCCATTGGCTTAGGCGTAGACGGCAGCGCCAGCAACGACGCCGCACACATGCTGAATGAAGCACGCCAAGCCATGCTGCTGGCACGCGTGGGCCGTGCGCTTGACGACCCGCGCGTCGAAGACGGGCATACCGTATTCGGCTGCGACCGCGGTCCGTCGGACATGACACCGCGCAACGCCCTGCACCTAGCCACACGCGGCGGTGCCGAAGTGCTGGGCCGTGCGCATGAGATTGGGCAAATCAAAGAGGGCTATTGCGCCGACATTGCCATGTACCGCACCGACACCATCGGCATGGCCGGTGGCGCAGTACACGACCCCGTGGGTGCCCTGCTGCTGTGCGCCAGCCAAAACGCCGACTACACCCTCGTCAATGGCCGCGTGGTGGTACGCGAAGGTCAGCTCACCACGGTGGACTTGGGGCCGTTGATTGAACGGCATAACCAGCTGGCGATGCAGTTGGCGTTGGGGGCCAAGTAAATCATTGCATCAGAGTCAAAACTGTTCGCACTAGCCATACACACCAAGCTTGCCTACACTGGCTTGCATGATCCAAGGCCTCGTTCAACTTTTCATCTTCCAAGCCCTCGGCGAACTCGTCTCTAAGTTCGCACTGCCCTTCATCCCCGGCCCCGTGTTGGGTTTGGTGTTGTTGCTGGCGTATCTCAGCGTGCGCGGCCACGTGCCTGCGGCGATTGATTTGGTGGGTAGCAGCGTTCTGCAGCACTTGGGGTTGTTGTTCATTCCCGCCTCGGTGGGTGTGGTGCTTTACTTGCCCGTGTTGCAGGCCAACGCTTGGGCCATCAGCACGGCGCTGGTGGTGAGTGTGGTGGCCACGGTGGCGGTGACGGCGGGTTTGCTCAAAGTGTTGGCCAAGCAGGAGCCGAGCGATGAGTAACGAGTTTCAAACCCACTTGCCACCCATCTCTGAAATTTGGGTCTACCTATCTGGTAGTCCGCTGCTGGCCTTGGTGCTCACGCTGAGTGCGTATTTGCTGGGCCTCACGCTGTACGAGCGCAGCCAGCGCAACCCACTGGCCAACCCCGTGTTGATTGCGGTGGTGGTGGTCACACTGAGCATCAGCGTGCTCGATATGCCCTACGCCAAGTACTTCGAGGGCGCGCAGTTTGTGCACTTCTTGCTGGGCACGGCCACGGTGTCGCTGGCCATTCCGATCTACAAAGGTTTGGCATCGCTCAAGGGACGCATGGGGGTGTTGATGTTGTCGCTGGTGGCCGGTGGCATGACCTCGGTGTTCACTGCGGTGGGCGTGGCGCGATGGTTGGGTGTAGACGAGTCGCTGGTGCGCGGTTTGGTGGCCAAGTCGGTCACAGCCCCCATTGCCATGGGCATTGCCGAACGCGTACAAGCCTCGCCCACCTTGACCGCCATCTTTGCAGTGAGCACCGGCATTTTGGGTGCCATTCTGGGGCGCTATGTGCTGGATGTGCTGCGTGTCACACAGTGGTGGCAACGCGGCTTTGCGCTGGGCGTGGCCGCGCACGGCATTGGCACCTCACGCGCATTCAGCGTACACCCCGAAGCGGGTGCGTATGCCAGCCTTGGCATGGGCTTGCACGGCATTGTGGGTGCGGTGGTGATTCCGTATGCGGTGGCGTGGTGGTTTTAAACCGCCACGGAGTGGGCAGACAAACTCACTTGCAGTTTCTGGCGCATCGCCAAAAAGATTGCTGCTAAGTTGTCCATGCTTGGGTTGCCCGCTGGCGACAGCATGCGGTGCAGGCTTTTGCTGGGTTTGTGGGTGAGCGCCGAGAGTTGCTCAAAACCGATGGTGGCATTCACGAGGTCACGCAAGATGAGGCGCGCAGTTTCTGGCTCACCGTTCAAAAACAATGTGGCGGCTTCATCGAGCAAGGCCTGCGCAAACGAGGTATCAGCCTGCACACGCTGAATGACGGTTTCTTTGAAATTTCGAGTCAGTGCCATATTCACCTCTTTTGTTTTTTGCGGGATTTGTACTCAACCAACAAAACCTTGGCTTTGTCGATGTCTCGCTGCTGTCCTCGCTTGGTTCCACCGCCAAACAAAATAATGAGCGTGTCTCCATCCTTGGCAAGGTAAATCCGATAGCCCGGCCCCCAGTCGATGACGTATTCACCCATGCCGTCAAACCACTTGATGTTTGACGTGTTCCCCAACTCCATGCGAAGTTTGGCCACGGTGACCTTGGCTGCGGCTTGTGCAGGCAAGCTGTCAAACCATTTCTTGTAAGGACTTGAGGCGTCCTCTCGCAGGTACTCTTCAACTTTGATCGGCATGTCAATGGTAACACATACGTTACTTGTGGTGATTTCACAATTTTGCGAGCACACCTAGGCCCACAAGAACATCAACACTTACGTTTATTTAACAAGTGCCACCGACTTCACCTGCGCCCATGCAGGCATGCCCACGTGCAGGCCCAGCTCATGCACGCCACGTGCGGTGACACGCGCCAGTAGCACCGTGTCGCCACAACGCAAATGCAGGAGCATTTGCGAAGGGTGTGCTTCAGGTGTGATGGCGTCCACCACGCAAGGCACGTGGTTTTGAATGCTGGTGTGTGTGGCTTGTTGCAAGGTCACGCTCACATCACGGGCCAGCACGCGCAAGCGCACGGTTTGGCCCACCTGCAAACCACTGTCGCGCACCCACAGCGCACCACCTGCAAAGCCAACTTGTGCCAAATGCCATCGGGTGTCGATGTTCAACACAAGGCCCGTGAGCAACGCCCCCGCGTCCTCCCCCAACACCACAGGCACATGGGTTTGTGTGAGCACGTCAGCCACAGGGCCGTTGGCTTGCACATGGCCGTCGTGCATCACCACCAAGGTGTCGGCCAAACGCGCCACTTCGTCCACCGCGTGGGTGACGTAGAGCATGGGGATGTTCAAGTCGTCGCGCAGTTTTTCTAGCCACGGCAACACTTCTTGCTTGCGTGCATGGTCGAGTGCAGCCAACGGTTCGTCAAGCAACAACAAGCGCGGCTGCGTGACCAAGGCACGTGCAATCGCCACGCGTTGGCGCTCGCCCCCCGACAGCTCATGGCTGCGGCGTTTGAGCAAATGGCCAATGCCCAGCAGCTCAATCACGTGTGGCTGCACGGCTTGGCTCATGGCGTTGCGGCTGGCTTTTTCAGCACGGGCGTGGCCATAGGCCAGATTACCTGCCACATCGAGGTGATCAAACAACGACGCTTCTTGAAACACATAGCCCAAGGCGCGTTGGTGGGTGGCGACTCGCACCTGCTGCGCATCGTCTTGCCACACCTCATGCCCCACTTGCACCAGCCCACGTGCTAACGGCTCTAGCCCCGCCACACAGCGCAGCAAGGTGGTTTTGCCACACCCCGAAGGGCCATAGATGACGGTGATGCCGTGCCCGGGCAACTGAACATCGACCGACACATCAAAGTCGGCACGCGCAAGGTTTAGCTGCAAGTGGATGTTCATGCGCCCACCTTGGATTGACGATGCGAACGGCGGTTGAACCACGACAGCCCCAACAGCACCACAAACGAGAACACCAACATGACGCCGGCCAAACCATGCGCTTGTGAATAGGCCATGGCCTCTACATGACCATAGATTTGGGTGGACACCACACGTGTTTTGTCGGGGATGTTGCCGCCAATCATCAGCACCACACCAAACTCACCCACGGTGTGCGCAAAGCTGAGCATGGCTGCCATCACAAAGCCAGGCTTGGCCAATGGCACGGCCACGGTGAAGAAGGCGTCAATCGGGCTGGCCCGCAACGTGGCGGCCACTTCCATGGGGCGTGTGCCCATGGCTTCAAACGCATGGACGAGTGGTTGCACCGCAAACGGCAGCGAGTAAACCACCGAGCCCAACACCAAGCCCCAAAAGCTAAAGGCCAAAGTGCCCCAGCCCAACGCTTGCGTGAACTGGCCGATCGGGCCATTGGGGCCGAGCGCCACCAGCAAATAAAACCCCAGCACTGTCGGCGGCAGCACCAAGGGCAATGCCACCAGCGAGGCCACTGGCGCACGCCATGCCGAGTGGGTGTGTGCCAACCACCAGGCCACCGGCGTGGCCAGCAAGAGCAACAGCACCGTGGTCACGCTGGCAAGTTGCAGCGTGAGGGCAATGGCTTGGAAATCTTCAGCACTCAAAGTCATGTCCACACTTTACAGGGCGTAGCCGTATTGCCGAATGATGGCTTTGGCTTTGTCGCTTTGCAGGTATTTCAGCAAGGCCTGTGCAGCCGCGTTGTCTTTGCCAGCGTTGAGCAACACCGCGTCTTGCTTGAGTGGCGTGTGCATGTGTTGCGGCACCACCCACGCCGAGCCTTGCGCAATGCGACCCTCGAACGAAATTTGTGACAAGGCCACAAAACCGAGCTGTGCGTTTTCAGTGCTGACAAATTGATAGGTTTGGCCAATGCTCTCGCCTTGCACCAGCTTGGGCACAACGCTGGCTTGCACGCCCAGGTGTTGAATGACTTCCATCGCAGCTGCGCCATAGGGCGCCAGCTTGGGGTCGGCCATGGCAATTTTTTGAACGCCTAGTTTTTCAAAGCGGTTGCTGCGCAACACCTCACCTTTGTCGTCCACCAAGTTGGCTTGTTTGCTCCACAAAGCCAAGCGCCCGGTGGCGTAGGTCAAGCGTGTGCCAGCGACAGCCAAGCCTTCTTTTTCTAAACGCGCAGGGGTTTCGTCATCAGCGGCCAAGAGCACAGCAAACGGCGCACCGTTTTTGATTTGGGCGTAGAACTTGCCCGTGGCACCCAAGGCCAGCTGGGCTTTGTGCCCGGTGTCTTGCGCAAAGGCTTGCGCAATGTGTTGCATGGGGGCGGTGAAGTTGGCGGCAACGGCCACCAGCACTTCGCCAGCCTGTGCGGCAAAGCTCAGCAGCCAGCCCGCGAAGGCCAACAACAGACGTGTGTTCATGTGCAAGGCAAGAGGTGAATCAAAGTCGCCTCAGTATAGAAGCGCCCTCAACACACCCGCTGCGCTAGATCAATTCAGCGCAGCTCCCGCCTCATACCAACGCTTGATGGTGGCACGCTCCGCCTCGGTGATGCCTGTGGCGTTGTTCATCGGCATTTGCTTGGTCACCACCGCTTGTTGGTAAATACCCAAGGCGTGTTGCTTGATGCCTTCGGTTGTGTCAAAGCGCACGTTTTTCATTTGCACTTGTTCGCCATGGCAGCTTTGGCAACGTTGAACAAAGATGGTCTTCACTTCTGCCAACGTCACAGGGGCATCACTCACAACCGCTGAGGCAGAGGGTGCGGGGCGCATCCACACAATCACACTGAGCAACATCACCACACCGGCAATGGCAAATGGCAGCGGGTTTTTGGCGCGGCCCAAGTGGTAGCCGTGGCGTTGCACAAAGAACTGACGAATCAAAGCACCGGCCAACATCATCATCACCAAGATGACCCAGTGGTTTTCGTGCGTGTACAAAAAGCTGTAGTGGTTGCTCAGCATCGCAAAGATGACGGGCAAGGTGAAGTAGGTGTTGTGCACGCTGCGTTGCTTGCCGCGTTTGCCGTGCGTGGCCAACTCTTTGGGGTCCATTGCCACGCCAGATGTCATGGCGGCCACCACTTTGCGTTGCCCTGGGATGATCCAGAAGAACACGTTGGCGCTCATGGCTGTAGCGATCATCGCGCCCACCAAAAGAAAGGCTGCGCGGCCAGCAAACAACTGGCATGACAGCCATGCGGCAAAGGCAACCACCACAATCATGCTGAGGGCCACAATGCGCTCGCCGTTTTCACGGAAGCCAAACACACGGCACACAGTGTCGTAGATCAACCAAAACGCGACCAAAAAGCTCAGGGCAGCGGTGATGGCTGCCGCAGGCGACCAATCCATCAATGACTTGTCGATCAAAAACGTGCCTGCGTTCCACAGGTACAACACGGTGAACAAACCAAAACCGGTGAGCCAGGTGGAATAGCTTTCCCAATAGAACCAATGCAGCTTGGTGTGGATCTTCTTGGGCGCCACCATGTACTTTTGCGGGTTGTAAAAACCACCGCCGTGCACGGCCCACATTGCACCATCAACGCCTTTTTCCAGCAGGTCAGGCGAGTTGGGTTTGATGAGGTTGTTGTCTAGAAAGACGAAGTAAAACGAAGAACCAATCCAAGCGATGGCGGTGATGACGTGCACCCAACGCAACAGCAGGTTGGCCCAGTCTAAGAAATATGCATCCATGTCGAAACCTCAGTCTTTTCAATCAAAGTTGCCATTCACCACTGCGGGCGCTGTGAATGACACGAGGGTCGCGAACAAGGCTTTGACGCAAAGCCTGCTCCGCTGCGACAGGTGATGCAAAGTGTATACAAAATTTGTCGCCAAATAAAGTCCGTTGCCTCGGTACAAACCATGAGGCTGTGACGGCTGACGGGCTCAGTGCTGTTGCAACAGCTGCGCCGCCACCGACACCGCAATGACTTCCGGCTCTTTGCCGGTGATACCGCTCACGCCGATCGGGCATGTGATGAACGCCAACTCCTCGGCCGTGAAGCCTTTGGCCTCGAGGCGGTGCTGAAACGTGGCCCATTTGGTTTGGCTGCCAATGAGACCGACAAATTTCAAATCGCCGTGCAGGCGTTGACGCTTCAAACAAGCGGCGACCACATCTAAATCTTCGGCGTGGCTGAAGCTCATGATGAGCACGCTCGCCCCCGCCGGCAAATCGGCCACGGCGGCATGCACGGGGTCGGAGTGTTCGCACACCACATTGGGTGGCAGCTGTGCGGGGAAGATTTCGTCGCGGCTGTCGACCCACTGCACGTTGTAAGGCAAGGTGCTGAGCACGTTGACCAAAGCGCGCCCCACATGGCCCCCACCAAAGAGTGCCAGCGGTTGACCTTTGGCAAGCAAACGTTGTTTGAGTGCCGGCGCATCGGCAGCGGTGATGCGCTCAAACTTCAAATGCACCACACCCCCGCAACATTGGCCTAGGGCGGGCCCAAGGGCGTAGCGGGTGGTGAGGGTGTTGTCTTCGTGGGTAGTGGTGCTGAGCGCGGGCTCAGACACAGGACGTGTCAGCAAAGCACGTGCCTCTGTGATGGCCTGAAACTCTAGGTGTCCACCGCCAATGGTGTTGACCAGCGTGTGAGGGAACACGGCCATCCATGCCCCTACCTCGCGCGGCCCAGAGCCTTGCACGCTGTCGACCGACACCAACACGCCTTGGGCATATTGGAGTTGGTTCAAGAGTTCAGCGGTGTGGCGAGGCACGCGAGCTTGAGGAAGGGTTCAATTCAAGCAAGACGAAACGCCCAGCGCTTACGCAGCCGCTTGCGCTTTCACAGCCTCGCACGCCATCAAGATGCGCTCAGGTGTGGCGGGGGCATCCATCTTCACCACGGCTTTGTGGTCTGCGCTGGCGGCCACCGCATCGCGCAGGGCGAAGAAGGCCGACAAGCCGAGCATGAGCGGTGGTTCACCCGTGGCCTTGCTGTTGAAAGGCGTGGGCTTGATGTTTTGGTTCTCAAACAAGGACACGTTGAAGTGCTCTGGAATGTCGCCCGCGACTGGAATTTTGTAGGTGCTGGGGCCGTGCGTGAGCAACTTGCCCTTCTTGTCCCAGATGCACTCTTCCATGGTGAGCCAGCCCATGCCTTGCACGTAAGCGCCTTCGATCTGGCCTTTGTCCAATGCAGGGTTGATGCTGCGACCCACGTCGTGCACGATGTCCACGGCCTTGAGCCACCACTCGCCAGTGCGGGTGTCGATTTCCACTTCACTCACGGCAGCGCCGTAGCAGTAGTAATAGAAGGCACGACCGTTCAAGGTGGTGAAGTCGTATTTGATTTCAGGTGTCATGTAAAAGCCCGTGACCGACAGGCCCACACGATCAAGCCACGCTTGCTTGGTCACATCGGCCCACTTGACCGACTTGCCGCCACCGTGGACTTCGTTGTTGGCAAAGCTCACCTCGCCTTCAGCGCAACCCAACATGCGGGCAGCCACAGGCTTCAAGCGTTCACGCATTTGCGCGGTGGCGTTCATGATGGCCGCGCCGTTGATGTCGGCACCACTCGAGGCAGACGTGGCTGAAGCGTTGGGCACTTTTTGTGAATCGGTGGCGGTGATGCGCACATGGTCCACGCTGATGCCCAAACCATCGGCGCACACCTGCGCCATCTTGGTGTTGAGGCCTTGGCCCATTTCGGTACCGCCGTGGTTGCAGCTCACCGAGCCGTCCATGTACACCACCAACAAAGCACCGCCTTGGTTCAGGTGCGTGGCGGTGAAACTGATACCAAACTTCAAAGGCACCAGCGCAATGCCACGCTTGCGGGTTTTGCTCTTGGCGTTGAAGGCGTGCACCGCCGCGCGACGCTCGGCGTATTTGGATTCTTGTTCCACTTGCGCGATCACTTTGTCACCCACCCAGTCTTCGATGAGCTGGTTGTACTGGGTGGTCATGGTGTCGGGCGTGCCGCTGATGGCGGGGTCTTTGTAGAGGTTGAGCTTGCGCACTTCCAGCGGGTCTTTGCCCAAGGTCATCGCAATTTCGTCCATCACCGTCTCGATGCCGAACATACCTTGTGGGCCACCAAAGCCACGGAAAGCGGTGGCGCTTTGTGTGTTGGTTTTGCAGCGGTGGCTCACCAGCTTCAACGCGGGGATGTGGTAGCTGTTGTCGATGTGCAAGCACGCACGGTCGTTCACAGGGCCCGAGTAATCGGTGCTGTAACCGCAGCGTGACATAAGGGTGATGTCGGCACCGAGCACACGGCCGTTGTCGTCAAAGCCCACTTCGTAGTCGATGCGGAAGTCGTGGCGTTTGCCAGTGATGGTCATGTCGTCATCACGGTTGATGCGCAACTTCACGGGCTTACCCAGCTTGTACGCAGCCAGCGCAGCGCTTTGGCTGAAGATGCTGGCGTTGCCTTCTTTGCCACCAAAGCCGCCACCCATGCGACGGCAAATCACTTCCACGTCGTTGGTGTGCAGATTCAAGGCGTGCGCGGCTTCGCGTTGGTTGCCGTCGGGATGTTGGGTCGACACATAGAGCGTGAGTTGACCGTCTTCTTTAGGAACCGCGTAGGTGATTTGGCATTCCAAATAAAACTGCTCTTGCTGGCCTGTACGCGTGGTGCCCTTGATTTTGTGGGGCGCGCTGGCAATGGCAGCTGCGGCGTCACCGCGTGTGATGCCCTTGGGCGGCATGATGAAGCTGCCGGCTTCCATGGCCTCTTCCACCGTCAAGATGGGCTTGAGTTCTTTCACCAAGACCTTGGCTTTTTTGGCAGCTTCGCGGGCGTACAACATGTCACGCGCCACGACCACTGCCACGGCTTGGCCCACGAACTCAACCTTGCCATCGGCCAAGAAAGGATCGTCATGGATGATGGGGCCGCAGTTGTTTTCGCCCGGAATGTCTTTCGCGGTGTAGACCGCCACCACGCCGTGCTCTTGGAGGATGGCTTCGCGGTCAATGCCGTCGCCAATCAACTCACCATGCGCCACGGGCGACAGGATGAGCGCGGCATACAAAGTGCCTGCGTGCTCGGGAATGTCGTCAATGTATGTGGCAGCGCCCGTGACGTGCAAATGTGCAGACTCGTGGACCACATCGGTGCCCTGCTGAATGTGGGAGGCAGGCAAGAGATTTTTCAGGTTGGTAGGAGCGTTCATTTATGCCACCTCCGTCGTTTGTTCTTCAATGAATTCAAGCACCAAGTTACGAGCCACCAAAGCGCGGTAGGCCCATGTGGCACGCAGGCCGTCGCGGGCGGTGAAGCTCGTGGCAATCACCGCATCCAGATCAGCGGCTTTCACATCAGCGGGGGACTTGCCTTCCAGCACAGCCTCCAGTTGAGGGGCACGCGCGGGGAAGGGGCTCAAGCCGTTGTAGGCCAACTTCACGCCGCTGAGCTTGCCGCCTTTGAGGGTGTAACTGATGGCGGCACACGTGGCCGAAATGTCTTGCTCAAAACGCTTGCTCACTTTGTGAGCGCGGAACACTTGCCCTGCCACAGGCTTGGGCAACTCAACGGCTTCGATGAACTCACCGGCTTCAAGCACGTTTTTCTTCATGCCGGTGTAGAAGTTCTCGAGCAACACGTGGCGCGTTTTCTCGCCACGGCGCAGCACCAAGTTGGCACCCAGCGCCAGCAGGCAAGGCATGGAGTCGCCAATGGGCGAGCCGTTGGCAATGTTGCCCGCCAAGGTGGCGGTGGAGCGAATGGGCGTGGAGCCAAAACGGCGCAACACTTCGGCGAAATCTGGGTAAGCCTTGGCCACCAAGGTCTCCACCGTGGCCAACGACACCGCTGCGCCAATGCGCCAAGCCTTGTCGGTCTCGCTCACTTGGCGAAGCTCTTTGACGTTGCCCAAGTACATGATGTGGTCGGGGCGTGCGAACTGTTTGTTCACTTGCAAGCCAATTTCGGTGCTGCCTGCCAACAAGGTGGTGCTGGGGTGTTTGACCAAATAGTCAGACACTTCCGCCAGCGTGGCGGGCGAGACAAACTCGTTGCCTTTCTTGGTGCGCACCACAGGTTGCACGATGATGTCGCCGTCTAAGCTCATGGTCGGCGTGCTGGCACGCTTGATTTCTTTGAGCAAGGGCAAGTCAGCGCTGTCGTCCAACTTCAAAGCCGACTTGTTTTGGCAGGCTTTGGCCGTGGCGTCGATGATGGGTGCGTAGCCCGTGCAACGGCACAAATTGCCGCTCAAGGCATCTGTGATTTCTTGGCGCACAGGTGCGGTGTTGGTTTGCACCAAGTTCACCAAACTCATCACGATGCCGGGTGTACAGAAACCGCATTGCGAACCGTGGCACTTGACCATCTCGTCTTGCACGGGGTGCAAGGTGCCGTCGGCTTTTTTCAAGCTTTCAACCGTCTTGACCGATTTACCGTCCAGCGAAGGCAGCAACTGTATGCACGCGTTGGTGGCCACATAGTCCACGCCTGTGCCAGCGGCATTGAGTTCCCCCACCATCACCACGCACGCGCCACAGTCGCCTTCGGCGCAGCCTTCTTTGGTGCCGGTGCGGTGGAGCTGCTCACGCAGGTAATCAAGAACGGTGGTGGTGCGGCGGGCGCCTTGGGCCTCGACGATTTGGCCGTCGAGTACAAAGCGCACGGTGTTGGTGACTTGGGTCATGGTGTGGGGTGTGGAAATCTGGGGAAAGATCCCAGATTTTAGTGACTTGCACCCCAAATCCGCAGCAGGTATGCCGCTTCGTATACAAATATTTGGGGTTACATGTCCTCGATGCGGCCCTCGGCGTCCACGCGGTAGCAGCGCACGTCCAAATTGAATACCTCTGGTTTCACAATCGAATTGCCCATCAACATGCGGGCGCATTCTTGGATGCCTTCGGGAATCGAGGGGTGCGGGAAGATCAGCTCGGCCAAGTGTTCAATGCCAATGTCCATCGAAATCATCAAAGCCACCGCCATGATGGTGCTTGACGCGTGCGGCCCCATCACGCGCATGCCCAAGATCTTCATCTCGTCGTCATCGGAGACCAAAATTTTGAAAAAGCCATCGAGCTTGTGCATGGCCAACGCACGGTTGACGTAGCGGTAGTGCATCGAGGCCAAGCGGTACGGGATTTTTTTCCTGCGGGCTTGTGTTTCGTTCAACCCCACCGAGGCCACCTCGGGGTTCAAGAACATGATGGTGGAGATGTTCTCGTACACCAGCTCGCGCTTAGGCTGGCCAAACATACGCTCCACCGCATGACGGCCTTCCAACTCGCCCACGTTGACCAGCGAAATATCGGCAGTGAAGTCGCCCACCGCATAAATATTGGGCACATTGGAGCGGGTGTGTTCGTCGTCAATACAGCCACGGTCATTGAGCGCCACGCCTGCGGCTTCGAGGCCCAGGTTTTCGTGGTTGGACACACGACCTACAGAAATCAGGGCTTTCTCAACGGTGTGGGTCTCTTTGCGGCCGTCTTTGAACGTGAGCACGTATTCAACCTTGCCGTCCACGATGCTCATTTTTTCAAGCGATGCGCCGTGGTGAATCACCGCGCCGTTGTCTTCCAAATTGGCAGCCACAGCGTGCGAAATGTCTTCGTCTTCAAAGGGCAGGATGCGCTCTTCTTTGTCGATCAAGAAGACCTTGGTTTTGCCAAAGTTAGAGAAGATGGTGGCGAATTCACAACCAATCACACCAGCACCCAAGATCACGATGCTCTTGGGGAAATCGGGCAATGACGACACACCATCGCTGGTGAGAATGATTTTTTCGTCAATCGGGATATGGGGCAAATAACGGGGACGGCTGCCCACGGCCATCACCGTGTTTTCGGCCCAAATGGTTTGCTTGGCGCCTTGGGCATCGGTGATGTCAATTTCGTTTTGAGAGGCGAACTTGGCGTGCCCATTGAAAAAGCTCAACTGCCCCGTTTTTTGAAAATACGAAATTTGCTTTTTCAGCTGCACGTGCTTCTCAGCCACAGCACGGTGGGCCTGGTGCATGACGCTGGAAAAATGCACGTCCGAGTCATACACCGTGTAGCCCAAATTGGTGTTGTGCGTGAGTTGGTAGCTCTCTGACAGCTCCCACAAGGTTTTGGACGACAAAGCCCCGTCAAAAATGCCAGCGCCGCCCACCTTGTTGCGCTCGACCAGCGCCACACGCTTGCCAAAGTCGATGGCGCGCATGGCCGCCGCAAAACCGGATGGACCGGCACCAATCACGCAGACATCGAACTTTTCCAAGGCAAATCTCCAATAACGATTAATTTGATTAATTCATCATTATTGGTGAAATTGCTGCATTTAGATGAAAGTTTGATGGGAGTTACCCGTAAGTTGTGCTCACGAACCGCGGTAGGTCGAGTAGCTCCAAGGGCTCACCAGCAAAGGCACGTGGTAGTGCTGATCGGTGTGGGCCACGCCAAAGTCAAGGCTGACTTGGTTTAAAAAATTCGGTTCCGGCAATTCCACCTTCTTGGAAGCAAAGTAACCCTTCACATCAAACACCAAGCGGTAGGTGCCTTTTTTCAAGCTGTCGTTGTCGTACAGCAGACCATCGGGGTTACGCCCGTCGTGGTTCAAGTGAAACGACTTGACCAAGGTGGCATGGCCGTCTTCGGTGGTGGTGAACAACGACACTTTCATGCCCGCTGCGGGACCGCCGTGCATGGTGTCTAAAACGTGTGTGCTCAATCCCATGAAATTGCTCCAAAATGGTTGGCGACCGAATTGGTCGACCGAAAGTGTATACAATTTTTTGATTTGGGTCTATCATGGACTCAATGAATTTGCCGGAGAACCGAGATGGACAGCTCAACCGCCACACGCAGCATTGTGGATGCCCTCACCAAAGCCATTGTGGAGCACCGCCTGCACCCTGGCACCAAGCTGGCTGAGCAAAAACTGGCCGACCACTTTGGTGTGTCGCGCACCCTCATTCGCCAAGCGCTGTTTCAACTGGTGCAAAAGCGCCTCATCCGCATGGAGCCAGCACGCGGTGCGTTTGTGGCGACGCCCTCCTCTGACGAAGCGCGCCAAGTGTTTGCCGTGCGTCGCATCATTGAAATTGAAATGACGCGCAACTTTGTGCGCAACGTCACCCCCGCACAAATCAAAGCCCTCAAAGAACACGTGGCCGAAGAAAAAGCCGCCGTGAGCCGAGGCGATGTACCCGGCCGCACCGACTTGCTGGGTGACTTTCACGTGCGCATGGCCGAACTCATGGGCAATCAAGTGTTGGCGCAAATCTTGAGTGAGCTCATTTCACGCTGCGCCCTCATCACCTTGATGTACCAAAGCACCAACGCGGCAGAACACTCGGCTGAAGAGCATTCGGAAATTTTGAAAGCCATCATCGCCAAAGACGAAAAACTGGCCGTCAAGCTGATGGACGAGCACTTGACCAACGTCGAAGAAGGCTTGGCCTTGGACCGCAAAGTACCCAGCAACGACATTGCGATGGCGCTGTCTTAATTTTTTGAAAGTTCATCCCCATGTCTCACCCAACCGCCGTTTACGACAGCACCGCCACCTACCCCCGTGACCTCGTGGGTTATGGACGCCAAGTGCCTCACGCCCAATGGCCCAACCAAGCCCGCATTGCCGTGCAGTTTGTGCTCAATTACGAAGAAGGCGGCGAAAACGCGACGGTGCATGGCGATGCCGGCAGTGAGATGTTTTTGAGCGAGATGTTCAACCCGCCCAGCTTTCCCGACCGCCACCTGAGCATGGAAGGCATTTACGAATACGGCTCACGCGCGGGCGTGTGGCGCATCTTGCGCGAGTTTGAAAAACGTGGCCTTCCCCTGACGGTGTTTGGCGTGAGCATGGCCCTCGAGCGTCACCCCGAACTCACTGCCGCCTTTGTGGAATTGGGTCACGAAATTGCCTGCCACGGCTACCGCTGGATCAACTACCAAACCATCGACGAAGCCACTGAACGCGCACACATGAAGCAAGGCATCGAGATCATCGAGCGCTTGACCCACACCACGCATGGCAACAGCATTCACGGTGCGGGCTGGTACACCGGACGCGACAGTCCCAACACGCGCCGCTTGGTGTCTGACCACGGCGGCTTTGAATACGACAGTGACTACTACGGCGAAGACCTGCCGTTTTGGATGAAGGTCAAAAAAACCAATGGCGACGTGGTGCCACAACTGGTGGTGCCCTACACCCTCGACTGCAACGACATGCGCTTTTCGTTGCCCCAAGGTTTCAGCCAAGCCGACGACTTCTTTGTCTATTTGCGCGACACCTTTGATGCCCTCTATGCCGAGGGCGACCCCAAGGGCGACAACGCGCCCAAGATGATGAGCGTGGGCATGCACTGCCGCTTGCTGGGCAAGCCCGGACGCATCGTGGCGCTGCAAAAGTTTTTAGACCACATCGCCCAACACGACCATGTGTGGGTGGCGCGTCGCATTGACATTGCGCGCCACTGGAAGCAAGTGCACCCCTATCGCGGCAACTAAACAGCAGGACACCAACATGAGCACCATCACGCTGAACCAAATCAACACCCTGCCTCACACAGAGGCAGCCGCCTTGCTCACTGGCCTATACGAACACTCCGATTGGATTGCCGCACAAGCCCTGCACATGCGCCCTTTTGCCTCAGCCGCCGCGCTCAAACACGCCATGGTGCAAGTGCTCAACAATGCAGGGCGTGAACCTCAACTGGCCTTGGTGCGTGCCCACCCCGAATTGGCGGGCAAGGCCATGGTGAGCAAAAGCCTCACCGCCGAGTCCACCCACGAACAAACCAAAGCAGGCTTGACCCATTGCACGCCCGAAGAGTTGGCACACATCCAACAGCTCAATGCCCGCTACAACGCGAAGTTTGGTTTTCCGTTCATCTTGGCGGTACGCGGCCCGCGTGGTTCTGGCCTCAATAAACAGCAAATCATCAGCACCTTTGAGCGCCGCTTGCACAACCACCCCGACTACGAGTTGGCCGAGTGCTTGCGCAACATACACCGCATTGTGGAGATTCGTCTCAACGACAAACTGGGCTACGAGCCCGCACTCGGTCACGAGGTGTGGGACTGGCACGAATGGTTGGCCCAATACAGCGATGCTGGGGCGATGAACCCACAAGCACCCCACGCCGCACGCGAAGAACTCACCGTCACTTACCTCACCGACGCGCATCTGAAATGCGCCCGCACCCTTGAGTTGGGCATGAAGGCCTGTGGCTTTGACGACGTGCGTATTGACGCCGTAGGCAACGTCGTGGGCATTTACAAAGCCGCAGCGTCGCATGCCAAAACGTTGATGACCGGCTCGCACTACGACACCGTGCGCAACGGCGGCAAGTACGACGGACGCTTAGGCATCTTCGTGCCCATGGCCTGCGTGCGTGAACTGGCCCGTGCAGGCCAACGCTTACCTTTCAACCTTGAAGTGGTGGCCTTTGCCGAAGAAGAAGGCCAGCGCTACAAAGCCACGTTCTTGGGCTCTGGTGCTTTGGTGGGCGACTTCAAAAACGAATGGCTTGACCAGCAAGATGCCGATGGCATCACCATGCGCCAAGCCATGCGCAAAGCAGGCTTGAAGATCGAAGACATTCCCCACCTCGCCCGCCATGCGGCTGACTATCTGGGCTTCATCGAGGTCCACATCGAGCAAGGCCCTGTGCTCAATGAACTCGACCTTCCGCTGGGCATCGTCACCTCCATCAACGGCAGCGTGCGCTTGATGGGCGAAGTGATCGGCATGGCCAGCCATGCCGGCACCACCCCCATGGATCGCCGCCGCGATGCAGCCACAGCGGTGGCCGAATTGGCTTTGTTTGTGGAACAACGCGCCGCACACCTCAACGCCGAAGCTGCACGCCAAGAAGGCGTGAACCCATCGGCTTGCGTGGGCACTGTGGGCATGCTCGTCGTGCCGAATGGCTCGGTCAATGTGGTGCCAGGCCGCTGCCAATTCAGCCTCGACTTGCGTGCCACCACCAACGCCATGCGCGACCAACTGCTGCAAGACGTGGTGGCCGAATTGCAAGCCATTTGCGAACGCCGTGGCGTGCACCACACCCTCGAAGAAACCATGCGCGCCAGTGCTGCCCCCAGCGACGCCAAGCTGCAAACGCGATGGGAGAACGCCGTCAAATCACTCGGCGTTCCACTGTTCCATTTGCCCAGCGGCGCTGGCCACGACGCCATGAAGTTGCACGAAATCATGCCCCAAGCCATGTTGTTTGTGCGCGGCCAAAACGCGGGCATCAGCCATAACCCACTCGAAAGCACCACCAGCGACGACATGCAATTGGCCGTCGATGCGTTCATGCATGTGCTGCACAACTTGCACGCTTAAACACCCCCTTCAAAAACGCTACAACGACCACAGAGACAACCATGAGCCACACCGATCACTACGCCCAACTCGACGCTTGGATTGATGCCCACTTTGACGAACAAGTGAAGTTCTTGCAGGCCTTGGTGCAAGTGCCCACCGACACCCCCCCCGGCAACAACGCACCCCACGCCGAACGCACCGCCGAGCTGCTGCAAGACTTTGGCTACGCTGCTGAAAAACACGCCGTGCCCGCCGACGAGATGAAGGCCTATGGCCTAGAGAGCATCACCAACCTCATCGTGCGACGCAAGTTTGCCGACGGTGGCAAAACCATTGCCCTCAACGCCCACGGCGACGTGGTGCCCCCAGGTGACGGCTGGACACACAAGCCCTATGGCGGCGAGATTGAAAACGGCGCCATGTATGGCCGTGCCACCGCCGTGAGCAAAAGCGACTTCTCCACCTTCACCTTTGCCACACGCGCGCTCGAATCGTTGGGCTTGCCATTGAAAGGCGGTGTGGAACTGCACTTCACGTATGACGAAGAATTCGGCGGTGAAAAAGGCCCCGGTTGGTTGTTGTCACACGGCCTGACCAAACCCGACTTGATGATTGCCGCTGGCTTTAGCTACCAAGTGGTCACCGCACACAACGGTTGCTTGCAAATGGAAGTCACCGTACAAGGCGAAATGGCCCATGCCGCCGTGCCCGACACCGGCACCGACGCCCTGCAAGGCACGGTGCACATCTTGAACGCCTTGCACGCGCTCAATGAAGACTACAAAAAAACCACCTCCAAGATTGAAGGCATCACCCACCCCTACCTCAACGTAGGCCAAATCAGTGGCGGCACCAACACCAATGTGGTGCCCGGCAAAGTCGTCTTCAAACTCGACCGCCGCATGATTCCCGAAGAGAACCCAGCCGAGGTGGAAGCGTCTATTCGCCAAACGATTGAACAGGCCGCCGCCTCATTCAACCCACCACGCGGTGGCAAACAACTCAAGATCGACATCAAGCGCCTTTTGCTCGCCAACGCCATGGTGCCGCTGCCCACCAACCAACCGCTGGTAGACGCCATTCAAAAACACGGCGAGCAAATTTTTGGTGAACCCATTCCTGCGGTGGGCACACCGCTGTACACCGACGTGCGCTTGTACGTAGCACAGGGCATTCCCGGCGTCATCTACGGCGCTGGCCCACGCACCGTGCTAGAGAGCCACGCCAAACGCGCCGACGAACGCGTGATGCTAGAAGACGTGCGTCGCGCCACGAAGGTGGTGGCGCGGACGTTGTTGGATTTATTAGGCTGACTTAACTTTGCCGCCTACCCTCGCCGATAAAATTTCGTTCGAGGAGCAACCACCATGACCATCTACACCATTGGCTACGAAGGGCTCGGCATTGATGAGTTCATCTCTTTGCTCAAAGCCTACGACATTGAAACCGTTGTCGACATTCGTGAACTACCTTTGTCACGCAAACCCGGGTTTTCAAAAACCGTGCTCTCCAACACGTTGCAACTCACAGGCTTGGAATACATTCATATCGCAGCACTAGGCTGTCCCAAACCCGTGCGCGATCAATACCGTGAAGATGGCAACTGGCAGCTCTACATCAAGGGTTTCACCAAGTACCTGTCAACACAAATGTCAGCAATTGAATCCCTCTCCATGCTTGCCAGCATCTCAAGCTGCGCACTGCTTTGCTATGAGGCAGATTTCAATTTTTGCCATCGCTCCATGGTGGCCGATGCAGTCCATCAATTCAGCGGCATGAGTGTCGTCCACATTCAAACCTCTGACACTAAAACAAAGCACTCTGCCGATCGTCTTGCGGCTCTCGCATAGGCGGGTAAATCAGGCTGATGATCAGCCACTGATCTTGGAAGCGATGTTGGTTGCCCAGCAAGAACATCAAGTCTTTGCTCTGTAAATCGTTTTCCAACTTCGCTCGAAATGGCTTCTCCCACGCAGCACCATGACTCTTGCAGCATCTCCAATACAGTGCGCCGGCCTCCCAGTCGACAATTTTTAATTTCTTCTCGAACTCACCGTTCGCAGAATCCCACACGCAGCGGTAATAAAAATCGAATGGGATTTTTCGAAGCTCTTTGACTTGGCTTTTTGCTTCAGCTTCGTCAAACAAACTACCCTGCATTTGCTCACGCATGAGCTTTTCTCGCTCTTCGTCTGTCCAGTCATCGTGACGTGCCTTTGATATTTCCAGTCCCAATACTTTTTTGGGTCGCAACAGCGCAATAGAAACACCTTCTGACTCTCTGGCTGCATTCAAGTCATCCAAACTGGTAAAGCATGGCATTTTGTCCAACCACTCCCATCGCATTACCCATCCGCGACTGGAATCTATGAAGTTTTCGCACTTAATCGAATCAACATATACCTTGTGACTTTCGAGTCGGTGATCTTTGTTTGCTTTTTCAACGCGAACCGAAATCCACTGCCATTTTTTAAACTGCTGCCCCTCTTCAATCATCCGAAACGGCACAGGGTAAAGCCGTCGCATCGCGCCTGTCTCGCTAATGCCTGCCACACATGACGTCTCAACGTACTGAGCACTAGGCGAGGGATAGGTTTTTGCCAAGACAAGGATTCGCTCAATACGCGTAGCAGCCATCGTCACACTCCACTCAACTTGAATGGAAAAAGTGTCTAAAAATTCGATAACTCAGCGGGCAAGGCTTGCTTACAGCTTTGAAATGCAACGCTTTGCATCGGGGCTCTATACTCAGCGCCGGAGATTCGGTCGCTAGGCGGCTTCGCAAGAGGTGGCTTGGTTGGCTTTATCTCCTTTTTTATGCCCACTGCTTCCGTTACGAACAACTGAGAGAGTTCGTTTGCCGTTCACCTCTCTCACCACATATTTTTGGTAAATCAATTTATGCACGGCTTGAGTTCGTGCAATGGCATCAGACAACTTGGTATTGCCCTCTAGCTTGGCAAGCACCGACATGCGCAACCACTGGTCGCACACAGCGGGCACTGTGTCTTTGCGCTCCCATAGGCTCACCGCGTTTTCGCTGAAGTCGAGCATGGCAGCCAACGCCTCTTGCGACAAACCCAGCTGCGTGCGCAAAAAACGAAACTCTTTGCCTGAAAGACGACTGGACTTTTCAATCAACGTTTGAGTCAGCAGCTTGTGCAACCCATCCACGTCATTGACAGCCACAGCGTTGCCATGACGCGTTGCTTTGACCTTGTAGCCGTTGGCCAACCAAACGTTGTCTAAGCCACAGGCTGTGTAATGAAAGTATTTGCTCATTGTCCTATGGCGACAAACGCCTGATATGCGCCTGTAACTGTGCCCCAGCCATCTACCTTTGCGGTTTAGCGCCGCCCACGCATTTGCATAGCGCGTGTGTATGCGTTACTCCTGCGCAAAAAAGTCGGAGTCGAGGCGCTTGAGGGCGAAGGTTTTGGCTACGGACACGCCCAGGTCGTGCTCAATCATCAGGCGGGCGAGGTGGGCGCCATCGATCAGCACTACTTTTTTGTCGCTGCGAATGCCCTCTACAGCGGCCTTGGCTGCGGGCGTGTAGTAGCTGGTGGTGAGAAACACGCCCTTTTTCACACCCTTGATGTCGAGTGCGCCGATGAAGTCGCGGATGGGGCCTTCGCCCACGGCACCTTCCCAGCGTTTGGCTTGCAAGTAGATGGTGTCTAGACCCAGCGGGTCTTCGTTGATGATGCCGTCCACCCCACCGTCGCCCGCCTGCCCCACGGTGCGGCCCGCGTTTTCGCGGCGGCGGCCATAGCCCATCTTGAGCAAAAGGTCCAGCACCAGCTTTTCAAAAAACGCGGGCTCGCACAGTTTGATGTTTTCAATCAACTCGGCAGCCAACGCTTCGTGCGCGTTGCGCAAGATGCTGGCCATGCGGTCTTCGGGTTGCTCGAACACGGGTTCTTCTTCTGCCTCTTCCTCTGCGGGCACGATGCTTTGACTGGCCTTCCACACACGGTAGCGACGCTGCAACTCTTTGAGAAACGCAGGGCCGTCATACGGTGCAGCAGCAACAGCCCTGCCCTCGTCGGTGATACACCACACACCGCGCAACTTGGTGACGTAGGCCTCTTCGATTTCTTGCTGGTAGCCCTCGGCAAACTCTTGGTAGCTGAGGTTGGGCACCACGGTGAGCAGGTTGATTTCTTCGCCCAGCGGGGTGTCGGGTGCGTCGTACACACGCTGGCCTTGTTGGTTGACGCAGATGCGCAGGCCGCGCCCGAGTTCTTGGCGTTTTCGGTCGTGGCTTTGCGCGGTGTTGAGGGTGGCGATGTTGAAGACGTTGGGGTTGTCCCAGCCCACGCCTAGGGCGCTGTGGCTGAAGATGAATTCAATCGGGTCGTCCAGTCGCAACAAGCCCGCTTTGTCGGTGAGGATGCGTTTGTAGATGCCACTGTTTTTGGACATGGCCGATTCGCTGTCGGTGTATTTGCCTTGTCCGGTTTGTGCAAAGTAGCTGCCCTGCACTTTTTGCACTTCATCGTCCGTGGGGGCTTGCCCGCTGAGGGTGGTGAGGCGTGCGGTGTATTCCTCTTCAAAGAGGCGTTTGATGAGGGGCACTTCGGTTTGACCGTCGCCTAGGTAATTGGCCACCTTGTCGATGAAGACGAGCGAGAGGCACTTGATACCTAAGGGTGCGAGGCGGGCTTTCTTCTCGAAGTGGCGGTGAATGAGCCAACGCAACTGCAACTGAAAGAGGCCCGCTTTGTCGTGGCCCATCGGTTGGCCTTGCACCAAGGTGTGGCCGTTGTCAAAGCGCACTTGCCATTGGCCGGTTTCCATCGATTTTTCGATGTGGTCGATGCACCAGCCGGTGTAACTGGGGTTGTGGGTGAGGTCGGCCAAGTCGGCTTGGCGCGAGAGCCAGTTGCTGGCTTTGTATTGCAGTTCGCCTTTGGTGTTGCGAAACCAGAGTTTGAGTTTGGCCTTGGGGCTTTGGCCCGCGCGGGTTTGGGTGTCGGTCAGTTCCAGTTGCAAAAGGCCCGCGTCGTTTTGCTCGGCGATGGTGAGCACTTCGATCTTTTTAACCAGCCCTTGGTTGTACGCCTGTGCGGGCGTGAGGCGGTAGATGCAGTTGCGCGCCTGTTTGTGCGTGGCCGAGTAGCGCAACTTGGCCAGTGGCTTCATGTCGGCAAAGGCGGCCAGGGCGGCGTCCGTGTCCATGCCCTCTTGCGGCTCGTCCATCACCACGATGGGGCGACAACGCGCGAGGGCTTGCAACCAAGTGAGGCCGTCGAGCGGGGCTTCGGTTTCTTCGTTGCTGATAATCTTGCCCTTTCCCACAAAAGCTTGACTGTTGATGACCATGATGGCCGGCGTGGGGCTATCAATGAAGGTTTTGAGTTGTTGCAGGCGGCTGCTGTCGTATTCGAATGCCGCGATGGGAAAAGTCAGTCCGTTTTGTTGCGCGAGCTGTGCGCCAAAGTCGGCCAGCGTGCCCATGACGCCCGCGCGAATGGCGACCGAGGGCACGACGATGATGAATTTGTTCCAGCCATACACCGTGTGCAGACGGTAGAGCGTGCGCAGGTACACCAGCGTTTTGCCTGTGCCAGTTTCCATTTCGATGCACAGCTCCAGCGGCTCGCCCGCTTGGGGCGAGGTGAGGCAAAGCCGCTCCTGGCTGATTTGGTGGCGCTGCGCCACCGCTTGCAGATTGGTGGCGAGTTGGTCCCACGTAAGTGGGCAGCGGTTACCAATGACTTCGGGTGTAGCAGGCTTGGGAGTGCCGTCAAATATTTGCAGCGCCGCATGCACCGCATCGGTTTGATAAGTCAAAGATTCGAGTTGAAAATGCGATGTTGTCATACGGATCAATCAAAGGTCCGTCATGCTATCAACCAATTGGTATTACAAAACTCTAATTTATGTAGGTTTAATTAACTCCAAGTCACAAATTTGTTCAGGGTTTACCTGTGGAACAAGTGCATGCAAAACTGTATACAGTTTTGTCAATTCATCACCTCTGAGGAGTTCTCATGTCAGAAACAACGCATCCCGTTGACGAACGCTTGCCCACAGGCAAACTCGCCGCGCTTGGTTTGCAGCACGTGCTTGTTATGTACGCAGGCGCTGTGGCTGTGCCACTGATTGTGGGCCGCGCTTTGAAGCTTAGCCCCGAGCAAGTGGCCATGCTGATTTCGGCCGACTTGTTTGTGTGCGGCTTGGTCACACTGATTCAATCGTGGGGCGCCACGCAATGGTTTGGCATTCGCTTGCCTGTGATGATGGGCGTGACCTTCGCCGCTGTGGCGCCAATGGTTGCCATGGCCAACGCCAACCCAGGTGACGCGGGTGCGCAGCTGATCTTTGGTGCCATCATGGGTGCGGGGGCGATCTCTATCCTGATTGCGCCGCTGGTCAGCCGCATGTTGCGCTTCTTCCCACCGGTCGTGACCGGCACCATCATTGCGGTCATCGGTATCAGCTTGATGCGCATTGGTATCAACTGGATTTTCGGCAACCCCTTTGGCCCCACGGCGCCTTCCATCGTGAGTCCAGAACACGCCAAGTGGCTGGCTGACGCAGCTGCCGCCGCTTCTGCCCCCGGCTCGACCTTGCCAGCAGTGCCCAAAGACTTGGCTTTGATGGCCAAGATGCCCAACCCCAAGTATGCCGACCTCACCGGCGTGGGCATTGCGGCTTTGGTGTTGGCGTCTATCTTGCTGATTTCTAAGTTCGCCAAGGGCTTCATCGCCAACATCTCGGTATTGTTGGGCATCATCATCGGTGGCATCGTGGCCACGAGCATGGGCCTGATGAACTTTGACAAAGTGGGCAAGGCCGAGTGGTTTGGCATCGTCACGCCGTTCCAGTTTGGTATGCCTGTGTTTGACCCTGTGCTCATCATCACCATGACGTTGGTGATGGTGGTGGTGATGATCGAATCCACGGGCATGTTCTTGGCCTTGGGCGAAATGACCGACCGCCATGTGGACCGCCCCGCACTCACCCGTGGTTTGCGTACCGATGGTTTGGGCACGCTGATTGGCGGCATCTTCAACACCTTCCCCTACACCAGCTTCTCGCAAAACGTGGGCTTGGTCGCCGTCACTGGCGTCAAGAGCCGCTTTGTGTGCGTGGCCGGCGGCATCATCCTCATCATCTTGGGGGTGATTCCTAAGATGGCTGCACTGGTTGAGTCTTTGCCCACCGTGGTCTTGGGCGGCGCTGGCTTGGTGATGTTTGGCATGGTGGCTGCCACCGGCATTCGCATCTTGGGCGGCGTGGACTTCAAGAGCAACCGCTTCAACAGCTTGATCGTGGCCATCTCCATTGGCATCGGCATGATTCCGCTGATCGCACCTAACTTCAAGCAATGGATGCCCCACAACTTGCACCCTCTGATCGAGTCTGGCATTTTGTTGGCCTCGTTGTCGGCGGTGTTGTTGAACCTGTTCTTCAACGGCGCGTCTGCAGATGATTCAGCTGCAGTGGCAGCAGCCAAACAGGCAGACAGCCACTGATCTTTGGCTTGACGCTCTACCAAAAGCCCGCTGGTCCAGCGGGCTTTTTTTGTCCATGCACGGCATAGGGGTACGGCCCGTCACGTAAGCACTATTACCAACGGGCCACGCCACAGTCGGCCGTTACACTCTCGGCTCAACAATGCGGCCTTGTGGCACGCCATAACCAAATTCCCCTTGGAGCACATCAAACATGGAACTTCTTCAAAGCACTGACTTCTGGTTGGGCTTGATGCTGATTATTTGGATCAACATCATCTTGTCCGGTGACAACGCTGTGGTCATCGCGCTGGCGGCACGCAGCTTGCCACCTGAGCAGCAAAAGAAAGCCATCTTCTTTGGTTCTGGCGCAGCCGTGGTGTTGCGTATTGGTTTGACCGTGGTGGCCGCCAAGCTGATGACGTTGGAATACTTGCAAATCATCGGTGGCATGTTGCTGCTGTGGATTGGCGCGCAACTGCTCGAAGCCGAAGAAGAAAGCGACGAAGAAGCCAGCGAGCACAGCAATTTGTTCGCAGCCATTCGCACCATCTTGATCGCCGACTTGGTGATGAGCTTGGACAACGTGATTGCCGTGGCGGCAGCCGCCAAAGGCGACGAGGTGTTGCTCATCATTGGTTTGGCCATCAGCATTCCTTTGGTTATTTTTGGCAGCACCTTGATGATCAAACTCATGGAGCGCTTTCCCATCATCATCACCTTGGGTGCTTGCTTGATCGGCTGGGTGGGCGGTGAAACCGTGGCCAACGATGTGGTGCTCAAAGAGTTTGGCCAAGCCAATTCGTGGTTCCACATGGCGTGTGCGGCTGCAGGCGCTGTGATTGTGTTGGCGTGGGGCAAGTTCAAATCTGCCCAACACCACAAAGCGGTTGAAGCCGAATAAACGGGTCGCATTGCACTCACTTTGAAAAGCCAGCGTCACGCTGGCTTTTTTCATGGCCGAACGAAACACACCGTGTTGCACCGAGAACGTGCAGCACACCGCGTTGGTGCATCGTCATTTTGTATACAAACCAAAGTCGCGCACAATTCGCCCCCAACACCACGCAAACAGGTGCGCCCAACCGGGCACCTTTATTGCAAGGTCGTACACATCATTTTCATATTCACATTCACAGAGGTCCACATGATCAAACGCACCTTCATCAAAACCACCCTCAGCTTGGCATTGGCCGCCAGTTTTGCAAGCGTTTCAGCACAAACCACCCCATTGAAGTTTCAACTCGACTGGCGCTTTGAAGGCCCCTCCGCGTTCTTCTTGGTACCCGCAGCCAAAGGCTATTTCAAAGACGCCAAGCTGGATGTGACGGTAGACGCAGGCAACGGCTCAGGTGGTGCGGTCAACCGCGTGGCTTCTGGCGCTTATGACGTGGGCTTTGCCGACTTGGCCGCCTTGATGGAGTTCCACGCCAACAACCCCGACGCCCCCAACAAGCCTGTGGCCGTGATGATGGTCTACAACAACACGCCCGCGTCTGTGATGGCCTTGAAAAAATCCGGCATCAAAACTCCTGCCGACTTGTCGGGCAAAAAACTCGGCGCGCCCGTGTTTGACGCAGGCCGTCGCGGCTTCCCGATCTTCGCCAAAGAAAACAAAGTGGGCACCGTCAACTGGGTGTCTATGGACCCTCCTCTGCGCGAAACCATGCTGGTGCGCGGTGATGTGGATGCCATCACCGGTTTCACCTTCACATCGTTGCTCAACATCGAAGCACGTGGCGTGAAAGCCGACGACGTGGTGGTCATGCAATACCCAGACTTTGGTGTGAAGTTGTACGGCAACGCCATCATCGCTTCACCCAAGCTCATCAAAGAAAACCCAGCCGCCCTCAAAGCTTTCTTGGCTGCCTTCACCAAAGGCGCGAAGGACGTGATGGCTGATCCTGCCGAAGCCATCAAAACCGTCAAGGCGCGCGACGGCATCATCAACACCGAACTCGAAACACGCCGCTTGAAGTTGGCCATCGACACCGTCATCAACAGCCCCGATGCACGCGCTGAGGGCTTTGGCCAAGTCAAAGGGCCACGCTTGTCGCTCATGGCGTCGCAAGTGTCAGATGCGTTCAACACCAAAACACGTGTGAAGGCCGAAGACATTTGGAACGGTTCGTTCTTGCCCTCTGCCAAAGAACTCGACGTGCTGCCCAAAGGTAAGAAGTAAACAGGCCTCTTGGAATGACAGCGTCTCCTGAACACTTCGTCGATTTTCAAAACGTCTGGCTGGCCTACAACGACGAGTTGTTGGCACAAGACCACTTCGCAGTCGAAGACATCAACCTGCAGGTCCAACAAGGCGAGTTCATCGCCATCGTGGGGCCTTCGGGTTGCGGCAAGTCCACCTTCATGAAACTCACCACGGGCTTGAAAAAGCCCAGCCGTGGCACGATTCATGTCGATGGTCAGCCCGTCAACGGGCCGCTCAAAATCAGTGGCATGGCGTTTCAGTCCCCTTCTCTTTTGCCTTGGCGCACCACGCTCGACAACGTGTTGCTGCCCTTGGAAATCGTGGAGCCCTATCGCTCCAACTTCAAAGCCAAAAAGGCGGAGTACGAAGCACGCGCCATTGCCTTGCTGCAAAGCGTTGGCTTGGGCGGGTACGAACGCAAGTTTCCGTGGGAGCTGTCGGGCGGTATGCAACAGCGCGCCAGCATTTGCCGTGCACTGATTCATGAGCCCAAGATGTTGTTGCTTGACGAACCATTTGGTGCGCTCGACGCCTTCACCCGCGAAGAGCTATGGTGCACGCTGCGCGATTTGCAAGCGGCACAAAAGTTCAACGTCATCTTGGTCACCCACGATTTGCGCGAATCGGTTTTCTTGGCGGACACCGTGTACGTGATGAGCAAGAGCCCTGGCCGCTTTGTGGTCAAGCGCCACATTGACCTGCCCCGCCCGCGTGATTTGGAAGTGACTTACACCCCCGAATTCACCGACATCGTGCACGAGCTGCGCGGCCACATTGGGGCCATGCGCAAAGACGGCGTCAACCTAGGGCAATGAAGATGAATCAAAAACAACTTGAAAAATGGGCGCCTTGGGGTTTGCTGGTACTCACCTTGGTGGTGTGGCAAGTGCTGTGCACCGTGTTGAATGTGTCCGAATTCGTGTTTCCCTCGCCGCTGCGCATTTGGGAACAAATGCTCGAATACCGCGACGTGATTGCGGGCCACGCCTGGCGTACCTTTTGGGTGACCATGGTGGGGTTTGGCATTGCCATCGTCGTGGGCGTGTTGTTGGGTTTCGTGATCGGCAGCTCACGTTTGGCGTATGCCGCTGTTTACCCGCTGATGACCGGCTTTAACGCCTTGCCCAAAGCAGCCTTTGTGCCGATCTTGGTGGTGTGGTTTGGCATTGGCGTGGGGCCTGCCATCTTGACCGCGTTCTTGATCAGCTTCTTCCCCATCATGGTCAACATTGCCACCGGCTTGGCCACGCTGGAGCCTGAACTCGAAGATGTGTTGCGCGTCTTGGGGGCCAAGCGCTGGGATGTGTTGGTCAAAGTGGGCCTGCCCCGCTCTATGCCTTACTTCTACGGCTCGCTCAAAGTGGCGATCACCTTGGCGTTTGTGGGTACCACGGTGTCTGAGATGACAGCCGCCAACGAAGGCATTGGCTATTTGCTGATCTCCGCTGGCTCGGCCATGCAAATGGGCTTGGCCTTTGCAGGCTTGGTGGTGGTGGGGGCCATGGCCATGATCATGTATGAGCTGTTCAGTTGGGTGGAAAAACACACCACGGCATGGGCACATCGGGGCTCACAAAACCACTGATTTTTGGGCCTCCCAAAAGCCGCTGCCACAGCGGCTTTTTTACGTCTTTAATATTCAATAAAAACACCAACTCCGTCGAAAATCAAGTGTTAATTCGATAAATTCATTGAATTTACGAATATCATCGAAGCCACTTTTCGGCCGGCCTCCATGTTCTTTGGATTTCCCGGATTCCCCCTTACTTGAATGGCGATACCCATGGCATCTTCCACAGATCACACTTCCGAGCCTCAACACCTCGGTACAACCACTGCAGACAAGCTTTTCATTGCCTTTTTGGTGCTCATCGTTGCAGCCGTCACATTGCTGGGTGTTGTTAACTACAAAGAAGCACTCAAAGTTGAAACCTCTAAAAGCAATGGCGAAGCTTGGGTCGCGTGGCTGACCGAAACCGGCACCACACGCTTTGAAGCCGACACACAGCACCCCGCCTGCAAAGGTGGCGTCAAGCCCGCCGCCGATGCCAAAGCAGGGGCCCCCGGCACGTGGGGCGCTTGCTTGGCCCACATCGTGGAAACCACAGATCTGAAAGACCAGATCAATCCGTTCTTCAACGTCGCCCCGCATTTTGTGGCGGCCTGCGACCCCAAAGACCGCACGTTGATGGGTGCCATTTTGTTGGAAGACCTGATGCCCACACCTCCTGGCTCTGCCACGCCATTTGTCGCGTCGCAATTGCTTGAAAGTGATCCAATTGACTACAAGATGCAATTGCGTCTTTCAGTGTGTGACAAGGGTGGCGCTGCCATCAAAGTTGCTGAATTTGAATTCTGAGGTCTGACATGAATACCACGACAAAACAAGACAAATTCCTAGAAGACCTCGACGTCAAGTCCATTCTGGGTCAAGACGAAGAAGCCAACATTGACCGCAACTTGCCCATGCGCAAGTGGCTCTACTCTTGGCTGCTCGATCCCAACATTCCTGGCAACTTCCAAAAAGACCTGGACAAGTGGATCAGCTACCTGATCATTGGTAACTTGTTCAGCTTGATGTTTGAACATGTGCCCGCCGTGTACGAACCCTACCGCACATGGTTTGAGTTGTTCGACATCTTCTCTGTGGCCGTTTTCACCATTGAATACGCCTTGCGCCTGTACTTGGCCCCTGAAGACGAGGAGTTCAAGAACCGCAAGCACGCGCGCTGGGGCTTTGTCAGCAGCCCGTTTGCCATCATCGACTTCTTGGCTGTTGCGCCTTTCTACTTGAAATCCTTCATCCCAATCGACTTGCGCGTGTTGCGATTCCTGCGACTGTTGCGAATCTTGAAGTTGTTCCGTGTCTTGATTCCCGCACTCGCTGAGTTCAAAGAGCTCAACAAGGGCCGCACCTTCCGCCAAAAAGTTCACGCCCTCGTGTTCCCCAGCGAGTTCGGCGGCACCATGCAACACATCTTTGAAGTGTTCATTGGTGTGTGGGTGATCTTGTCTGTGATGGCCGTGATTTTGGAATCGGTCAAGAGCATCAACTACATCTTGCACCTGCAATTCGTCATCTTGGATGCTGTTGCTGTGGCCATCTTCACGGTTGAGTACTGCATGCGCATGTACGCTTGCGTGGAAGAGCCTGGCTACAAGGGCGCCTTCTTGGGCCGCCTGCGTCAAGCCAAAAACCCATCGACCTTCATCGACTTCTTGGCCATCTTGCCCTTCTTCTTGGAAGTGTTCTTGCATCACCTCCTCGACTTGCGTTTCTTGCGAGTCTTCCGTTTGGCTCGATTGCTCAAACTCACACGCGGTAGCGATGCCACGGCTGTGTTGGTCAAAGTGGTGGTGCGCGAGTGGCCTGTGATGGGCGCTGCCACCTTCATCATGATGTTGTTGTTGGTGCTGACCGCCAGCTTGGGCTACTTGTTCGAGTACGACGCCCAGCCCGAGAAGTTTGAGAACATTCCCACCTCCATCTATTGGGCGGTGATCACCTTGGCCTCTGTGGGCTACGGCGATATTTCTCCCGTCACCCCCATGGGCCGTGCCATGACCAGCGTGTTGGCACTGTTGGGTATTGGTATCTTCGCCATCCCTGCTGCTTTGTTGGCTTCGGCCTTCAGCGATGAGTTGGTCAAAGAACGCGACCAATTGAAAGCCAATTTATTTGCCATCCTCAAGGACGGCCACATCAGCGAATCAGAAGCCGCGATCATTCGTGCCGAAGCCAAGCGCTTGCACTTGACGGTGGAAGAAGTGAACAAGCTGATCGAAGTGGTGATCAAAGAGCACGAGCTTGAAGAACGCAACCCACTGCCCATCCACAAAATTGCCGAAAACCCAGCCTTGGCTGTGGAGCACTACAAAGTGCTGTTGGGCCAAATCCGACAACTCGGCGTGCAAGTGGATGCCGCACAGTTTGATCAAGCAGCGCAGCAAGGCGAGCGTTTGTCTGCCAACGAATTTGCTTTGTGGCAAAAAATTCAAGGTAAGGCTTAAACCTAGCCATCAGCGGCCACGCTTGACTGTGTGGCCGCTTTTTTATTCCAACACGACACACCTTCAAATTCGTTAGACCCTTGCAATGACTACAGGATTTAAAAACACCCTGATGGAAATCTTGGACGGCTCGCCTAAGCACACGGCCAGCCGCTACGTCGAGTGGCTGATCACCCTGGTGGTGCTGGTCAACTGCTCTGCCGTGATCCTTGATTCCGTTCCAGAAATTCACGCCGAATTCAAAGACTTCTTCCATGAACTGGAGTTCTGGAGCGTGATGTTCTTCACGGGTGAATACTTTGCACGTGTCTGGTCGTTGGGTGCCAAGTACAGCAAAGAACAAGGTGGCGCTTGGAAAGGCCGCTTTGAGTACATGTTCAGCGCGTTTGGTTTGGTCGACTTCTTTGCCACCATGCCGCATTACATGCACATGTTCTTCCCTGCCCTCGATTTGCGTATCTTGCGCGTGCTGCGCTTACTGCGAATTTTGAAGCTGTCTAAGTACAACACCGCGTTGCAAGACTTGTTTCATGCCATTCACTCCGAACGTCAAGCGTTTGGTTCGGCCGTGTTTTTGTTGACCATTGCCACCATCGTGTCGGCCTCCTTGATGCACTTTGCCGAAGGCCATCAGCAACCTGAGTTTTTTGGCACGATTCCACACTCAATTTATTGGTCCATCGTGACCATCACCTCTGGCTACGGTAACGTCGAGCCCGTCACCAAACCGGGAGAAGCCATTGCATTGATCACCGGCTTCTTGGGCGTGTGTATGGCCGCGATCATGACCGGTATCGTCGCCTCGGCCTTCTCCAACCAAGTGGCACGCAAGAAAGCGGCGTTTGAAGCGCAACTGCGCGAAGTCTTCAAAGACGGCAATATGTCGGCAGAAGAACAAGAAACCTTGAAGCGTTTGCAAGCGCACTACCGCTTGTCAGACGAACAAGTCGAAGCCATGATGCTGCGCGCTAAAAACAAATCGTCCGCCAATGACTGAGCGAACCATGACTACAGCTGTTCCTACCCCCTCCACCTACCAGCGCATCAAGCGCCGCACCTTCGAAATCATGGAAGGTGAAGTGCCTGACAAGTACAGTCACTTTGTCGAAATCTTCATCGCCCTCTTGGTGGTGGCCAACGTGATTGGCATCATTTTGGAGTCCGTGCCTCAAATTCATGAAGCACTGGAACATGAGTTCCATTTGTTTGACGTGTTCAGCGTGGCCGTGTTCTCTATTGAGTTTGTGCTGCGTGTGTGGTCTTACAGCGAAAAGTACATCCACAGCGGTGGCACAGCGTGGGATGGCCGCAAAGAGTATGTGTTTAGCTTTTACGGCATCATCGACTTTGTGAGCACGGTGCCGTTCTATCTGCAGCTGCTCTTTCCGGGTGCTGACTTGCGCGTGCTGCGTATGTTCCGCTTGATGCGAATTTTCAAACTCTCGCGCTACAACAGCGCGTTTGAAGACATGGTGGCGGCTGTGAAAGCCGAGAAAGATTCATTTTCTTCTGCTGTGTTCTTGCTGTTCATCAGCTGCTTGTTGTTTTCATCACTGATTTACATCATCGAAGGCCACGAGCAACCTGACGTCTTCCCCTCTATCCCTGCGGCGATGCATTGGTTTGTCATCACCATCATCTCGGGCTGGGGCAACGTCGACCCCGTCACCTTTGTGGGCACGATCTTGGTGATCTTCACGCAAATTTTGTCCATCGCCTTGGCGGCTATCTTGACCGGTGTGGTGGCCACGGCCTACACCGCGCAAGTTGAGCGACGTCAAGCTTTGTATGAAATGGAAGTCCGAAACGTGCTGGCAGACGGCGTGGTCACCGAAGAAGAGCAGGCGCAACTTAAAATCATGCAAGCCAAGTTGGGCATGTCTGATGAGCAAGT
>JBEEJP010000001.1:0-35871 GCA_041169125.1 Pseudomonadota bacterium | reverse complement strand
CTCTTCGTACTGGCCGTTCAAAATCATGCGGGCAAAGGCCTTAGAGCCGGTCACGTTGGTGCGCTCGCCCACGTTGACAAATGAAGCTCTGGGGGACACGCCGTCAGCCGTGTCCTCCACTGAATAGACCCCGCCGATGGAGACAGGCTCAAGGCCCGACAGCTTCATGGGAGGAACGGCTTTTAAATTCATGGGGGTACTCACCTGGGAACTCGCAATACAGGTGAGCGTCGTTGCAAAAAATTCGGCCCCAAGCCTGACTTCACGCGCGAACCTAGAAAAGGTGGGGTGAAGCTGCAACGCTCCTTGGGGAAGGTTGTATTTTAACTGAGCCGCCTTAGCGGCTCTCTAGGCCCACTCGGCCTTCTCGACCGGTTACGCCGCTTCGCGGTAAAACGGCCCCGCGCTCACCGCACGCGCCTTTTCACTCGCCACCGCTTGTGCAATCGCACCAATGTGGTCGGGCGTGGTGCCGCAGCAGCCACCCACAATGTTGACCAAGCCTTCTGCCGCAAACTCGTGCACCAAGCGGCTGGTGACTTCGGGGGTTTCGTCAAAGCCGGTGTCGCTCATGGGGTTGGGCAAGCCGGCGTTGGGGTAGCAGCTGATGAAGGTGTCGTCGGCCACGCGGTTGAGTTCTTGGATGTAGGGGCGCATCAGCGTCGCGCCCAAAGCGCAGTTCAGGCCAATGGCCAAAGGCTTGGCATGGCGCACGCTGTGCCAAAACGCGGTCACGGTTTGGCCACTCAAAATGCGGCCCGAGGCGTCGGTCACAGTGCCGCTGATGATGAGGGGCAAGCGCTCGCCCGAAGCTTCAAAAAACTCTTCAATCGCAAACAAGGCCGCTTTGGCATTGAGCGTGTCAAAAATGGTTTCGACCAACAACACGTCTGAGCCGCCTTCGACCAAGCCTTTGACTTGCTCGTAATAAGCAGCACGCAGCTCTTCAAAGTTCACATTGCGTGCGCCGGCGTCGTTCACATCGGGGCTGATGCTGGCGGTTTTGGGGGTGGGGCCCACGGCGCCCGCCACAAAGCGGGGCTTGTCGGGTGTGCTGTATTTGTCGCAGGCTTCGCGGGCAATGCGGGCCGAGGCCACGTTCATCTCGTATGCCAAGTCGGCCATGTCGTAATCGGCTTGGGCAATGGTGGTCGCGCCAAAGGTGTTGGTTTCAATCAGGTCAGCGCCTGCGGCCAAGTAGCGTTCGTGGATGTCGCGAATCACGTCGGGGCGGGTGAGGCTGAGCAACTCGTTGTTGCCTTTGACGTCTTTGTGGAAGTCTTTGAAGCGATCGCCTCTGTACTGCTCTTCCGTCAACTTGAAGCGCTGAATCATGGTGCCCATCGCGCCGTCAAGGATGGCGATGCGGTTGGCCAAGATGGCCGGTAATTCTTTTGCGCGTGTGTAGGCTTGGGTCATCTCGCTATTGTAAGAAGCAGAGACAATAGCGCCTTCATGTCTTTGCCCATGTCCTCTACATCCCTCGCCCGATTGGCGTGCGCCCCCCGAAAGCTGCCGTGCCCACGTCTGTGAATCCGCAAGACATCTTGCGCGAAGTATTTGGCTACAGCGCATTTCGTGGCCCACAAGCCGACATCGTGCAGCACGTGTGTGGCGGCGGCGATGCGTTGGTGCTCATGCCCACGGGGGGCGGCAAATCGCTGTGCTACCAAATTCCCGCCATCGCGCGCCAGCGTGCCGGGCATGGCGTGACCATCGTGGTCTCACCGCTGATTGCACTCATGCACGACCAAGTGGGTGCGCTGCATGAAGCAGGTGTGGAGGCCGCGTTTTTAAACTCCAGTTTGAGCGGCGAAGAAGCCAACGCGGTGGAGCAACGCCTGCGCCGTGGCGACATCACCTTGCTGTACGCCGCCCCCGAGCGCGTGACCACGCCACGGTTTTTGGCGCAGCTCGATATGCTGCACGAACAGGGCCGCTTGAGTTTGTTTGCGATTGACGAAGCGCATTGCGTGAGCCAATGGGGCCACGACTTCCGGCCCGAGTACCGAGGCCTGACCGTGTTGCACGAGCGCTTTGCCACTGTGCCGCGCATTGCACTGACGGCCACCGCTGATGCGCTCACGCGAGCCGACATTGTGGAGCGCTTGCAACTCGAAGACGCGCAGCAATTTGTCAGCAGCTTTGACCGCCCCAATATTCGTTACACCATCGTCGAGAAAAAAGATGCCTCGCTCCAACTGTTGCGCTTCATCCAGCGCGAGCACGTGGGCCCAGACTGGCAAGACAGCGGCATTGTGTATTGCCAATCACGCAAGCGCGTGGAAGAGGTGGCCCAAAATCTATGCGACGCAGGCATCAACGCCCTGCCCTACCACGCAGGGCTCGACAGCGCGGTGCGCCAGCACAACCAAAACCGTTTTCTGCGTGAAGAAGGTTGGGTCATGGTGGCCACCATTGCGTTTGGCATGGGCATCGACAAGCCCGATGTGCGTTTTGTGGCGCATTTGGACATGCCCAAAAACATCGAAGGCTATTACCAAGAAACCGGCCGTGCAGGCCGCGACGGTCAAGAGGCCCACGCCTGGATGGCCTATGGCCTGAACGATGTGGTGAACCAACGCCGCATGATTGACGAAAGCCCTGCGGGCGACGACTTCAAACAAGTCATGCGCGGCAAGCTCGATGCCCTCTTGGCCCTGGCCGAGGCCACCGATTGCCGACGCGTGCGATTGCTGGGCTACTTTGGCGAAACCTATGCGCCAGATGGCGCCCGCAAATACACCTGTGGCAGTTGCGACAACTGCCTGAGCCCGCCCGACATTTGGGACGGCACCGAAGCCGCCCGCATGTTGCTGTCCACCATCTACCGCGTGAAGCAGCAAAGCGGCATGTCCTTTGGCGCGGGCCACATGATGGACATCTTGCGCGGCAAGGACACCGAAAAGGTCAAGCAATACGGCCACGACACCTTGAGCACCTTTGGCATCGGCACCCACTTCAGCGAGGTGCAGCTGCGCGGCGTGTTGCGCCAGCTGCTGGCCCTCGGGGCTTTGGGCGTCGATGCCCAAGCGTTCAACACCTTGTATTTGACCGAGGGCTCGCGCGCGGTACTCAAGGGCGATGTCATGGTGCGTTTGCGTGCCTCCGTGTCCAGCCCTGCTGAGCGCAAGGGCAAACGCAGCGCCAGCGGCGCGTCTAAACCCGCGCCCATCGCCTTGGACCATGGCGGGCAAAAACGCTACGACGCGCTCAAGGCTTGGCGCTCTGAAGTGGCCAAATCGCACAACTTGCCCGCCTACGTCATCTTCCATGACGCCACCTTGGCCGCCATCGCGCAAGCCCAACCCCACGACCTCGACGCCCTGCAAGGGATCGCTGGCATTGGCACCAAAAAGCTCGAGGCCTATGGCAGCGAGGTCATTCGGGTCGTAACTTCGGTCTAGAACTCGGGGTAAAAATTACATAAAAACCGGCCTAAATGAATGCTTTTGGCGTGATTTTTGTAACTCTTAGGGTTTTTGCAAGCTTCAGGAAGGGGGGAGTTTCATAAAATAGCCATCCTGCCGGGTTGTCGACCGGCAGCAATGAATTGAGGTCAGAGCCTCGCGCTTTACAAGCTGGGCTCTGACCTCAATTTTTTGACTTAGGAGCTTTAGATGAATATCAATGCACCCGCATACGTGAAGAACCCCAAGCTGGTCGCTTGGGTGGCCGAGATGGCCGCTTTGTGCAAGCCCGACACCGTGTACTGGTGTGACGGCAGCCAAGAAGAATACGACCGCCTGTGCCAACAACTGGTCGACGCCGGCACCTTCAAAAAGCTCAACCCCGCCAAACGCGCCAACTCCTTCCTCGCCTGCTCTGACCCTTCAGACGTGGCTCGCGTGGAAGACCGCACCTTCATTTGCTCGGCCAAAAAAGAAGACGCCGGCCCCACCAACAACTGGATGGAACCCGCCGACATGCGCGCCACGTTGAACCCTTTGTTCGACGGCTGCATGAAGGGCCGCACCATGTATGTGATTCCTTTCAGCATGGGCCCCTTGGGTTCACACATTGCCCACGTGGGCATCGAGCTGTCGGACAGCGCCTATGTGGTGGTGAACCAAAAACTCATGACCCGCATGGGCAAAGCCGTGTACGACGTCATCGGCACCGACGGCCCCTTCGTGCCTTGCGTGCACACCGTGGGCGCGCCCTTGGCGGCTGGCGAAAAAGACAAAACCTCTTGGCCTTGCAACCCCAACACCAAGTACATCGTGCACTACCCAGAGACCCGCGAAATCTGGTCTTACGGCTCGGGCTACGGCGGCAACGCCTTGTTGGGTAAGAAGTGCTTTGCCTTGCGCATTGCCTCCAACATGGGCCGCGACCAAGGTTGGTTGGCCGAGCACATGCTCATCTTGGGTGTGACGTCGCCTGAAGGCAAAAAGTACCACGTGGCAGCCGCGTTCCCCAGCGCTTGCGGCAAAACCAACTTCTCCATGTTGGTGCCCCCCGCAGCCTTCAACGGCTGGAAAGTCACCACCATCGGTGACGACATTGCTTGGATCAAGCCCCACGCAGACGGCAAGATGTACGCCATTAACCCCGAAGCCGGCTACTTTGGCGTCGCCCCCGGCACCAATATGAAGACCAACCCCAACTGCATGTTGAGCCTGCACAAAGACGTGATCTTCACCAACGTCGCATTGACCGACGACGGCGATGTGTGGTGGGAAGGCATGGAAAAAGACACCGGCAAGTTGCCCGACCACTTGATCGACTGGCAAGGCAAAGACTGGACACCCGCCATTGCCAAAGAAACTGGCGCCAAGGCCGCTCACCCCAACGCCCGCTTCACCGTGGCTGCCACCAACAACCCCGCGCTCGACCCCCAATGGGACGACGCCAACGGTGTGGCCATTGACGCCATGATGTTTGGCGGCCGCCGCTCCACCACCGTGCCACTCGTCACCGAAGCACGCAACTGGACCGAAGGCGTGTACATGGCTGCCACCATGGGCTCTGAAACCACCGCTGCCGCCTTTGGCGCACAAGGCGTGGTGCGTCGTGACCCCTTTGCCATGTTGCCCTTCTGCGGCTACAACATGAGCGACTACTTCCAACACTGGTTGGACATGGGCGCCAAGCAAGAAGCCGCTGGCTACAAACTGCCCGCGCTGTACTGCGTCAACTGGTTCCGCAAAGACGAGTCTGGCTCATTCGTGTGGCCCGGCTACGGCGACAACATGCGCGTGTTGAAGTGGATCATCGACCGCTTGGAAGGCAAAGCCCAAGGCCACGACACCATGTTTGGTGTGGCGCCTAACTACAACGAAATCAACTGGGCTGGCTTGGACTTCAATGCAGACCAATTCGCCAAAGTGACCAGCATCGACAAAGCCGCTTGGGCCGAAGAGTTCAAGTTACACGAAGAACACTTCAGCAACTTGGCACACAACCTGCCCAAGGCCATGAGCGACACGCTCAAAGCGTTGGAAGCACGTTTGGAAACGGCTTAAGTCTTTCGACACGCGCATCGCGTGTCAAAAACTTCTGAATCAGCCCCGCAAGGCCAAAAGCTTTGCGGGGCTTTTTACTGCCAAATCAAAAGGGTTTGCTCTTTTGGTATGCAACTGCACGACCGGTTTGCAAGACAATTCAAACTTCACATTTTTCGGTGCCGTCTGACATGGACCGCATCTGGTTTCAAAGGCCCTATTCGTGAACATCCCTTTTGCCTCTGCCCTTCGCACCACCGCTCTTTTCTTCTTCAGCGCCACCGCTCTTGCCGCGTTCGCGCAAGACGTCATCAAGATTGGCGAGATCAACAGCTACAAAGCCCAGCCTGCGTTTTTGGACCCCTACAAAAAAGGCATGGAGCTGGCGGTAGAAGAAATCAACGCCAAGGGTGGCGTGAATGGCAAACCCCTTCAACTCATCACGCGTGACGACAACGCCTCACCCGGCGACGCCGTGCGCGCCGCCGAAGAGCTGCTGAGCCGCGAAAAGGTGGATGTGCTCTCGGGCGCTTTCCTCTCGCACATTGGTTTGGCCTTGGGCGACTTTGCCAAGCAGCGCAAAGTGTTCTTCTTAGCAGGCGAGCCACTGACCGACAAAATGGTGTGGCAAAACGGCAACCGCTACACCTACCGCCTGCGCGCCAGCACCTACATGCAAGTGGCCATGCTCGTGCCCGAGGCGGCCAAGCTCAAGAAAAAACGTTGGGCCGTGGTGTACCCCAACTATGAATACGGTCAGTCCGCAGCCGCGACCTTCAAACAACTGCTCAAAGCCGCACAACCCGATGTGGAGTTTGTGGCCGAGCAAGCACCCGCCCTGGGCAAAATTGATGCGGGCTCTGTGACACAAGCCATTGCTGACGCCAAACCCGATGCCATCTTCAACGTGCTGTTCGCCACCGACCTCGCCAAATTTGTCCGCGAGGGCAACACCCGCGGGGTGTTTCAAGGCCGCGAGGTGGTGAGCCTTTTGACGGGCGAGCCCGAGTATTTGGAGCCCCTCAAAGACGAAACGCCCAACGGCTGGATCGTCACCGGCTACCCTTGGTACGGCGTGCAAACGCCCGAGCACAAAGCGTTTTACTTGGCCTACCACCGCAAGTACAACGACCACCCTCGCTTGGGCTCGGTCGTGGGCTACAGCATGATCCAAGCCTTGGCCGCAGGCATCACCAAGGCCAAAAGCACCGACAGTGAAAAGCTCGTCACCGCATTCAGCGGTTTGAAGTTCAGCACGCCTTATGGTTCGGTGATGTTCCGCAAGCAAGACAACCAATCCACCATGGGCGCGTTTTTGGGTCGCACCAAAAATGACGGCGGCAAGGGTGTGTTGGTAGACTACCGCTACATCGACGGGGCCACTGTGCAACCCAAAGATGACGTTGTGAAAAAACTCAGACCGAGCAACTGAACGCCGCTCATCCACACCAACCCACAACGCCCGCCTTTGCGGGCGTTTTAATTTCAGCCCACACACCCTCATGGACGCCGCCAGCTTCATTGTTCAAGCCCTCAACGGGTTGGCTTCGGCTTCGTCTTTGTTTTTGGTGGCCGCGGGTTTGTCGCTGATTTTTGGGGTGAGTCGCATCGTCAACTTTGCGCACGGCTCATTTTTCATGCTCGGCGTGTATGTGGCGTATTCGCTGGTCTCGCACTTAGCACCCAGCGTGTCAGGCGTGCTGGCCATGCTGCTGGGTGACGGCGCAGCGGCCACCTTCACTTACTTTGCGTTGTTGCTGTGCGCAGCCCTCATCACCGGCGCCTTGGGGGCCTTGGTCGAGGTGCTGGTGTTGCGCCGCATTTACCAAGCGCCTGAGTTATTTCAATTGCTGGCCACCTTCGCCTTGGTGCTCGTGCTGCAAGACGGTGTGCTGTGGCTGTGGGGCGCGGAAGATTTGCTTGGCCCACGCGCACCCGGGCTGAGCGGCGCCGTCGAGGTCATGGGCCGACGCTTGCCCACCTACGACGTGTTCCTCATCGTCATGGGCCCGGTGGTGTTGGCGCTGTTGTGGGCGCTGTTGCAACGCACACGCTTTGGCGTGTTGGTACGTGCGGCCACACAAGACCGTGAGATGGTGGGCGCACTGGGCATCAACCCACGTCATTTGTTCACGGCCGTATTTGCTTTGGGTTGTGCTTTGGCTGGCTTGGGCGGCGCTTTGCAGTTGCCCCGAGAGCCCGCCCACTTGGGGCTGGACATGGCCACCATCGGCGACGCCTTTGTGGTGGTGGTGGTCGGGGGCATGGGCTCCATTCCGGGTGCATTTGTGGCGGCGCTGTTGATTGCCGAAGTCAAGGCCTTGTGCATTGCCGTCGGCACGGTGGAATTTTTGGGTGTGGCCTTTGTGTTTTCCAAGCTCACATTGGTGGCCGAATTTTTGGTCATGGCTGTGGTGCTTATGGTGCGGCCTTGGGGTTTGATGGGCCGCCCTTTGAGCGAAGCACGCGCCCCCGTGGTGATGCACCACCACGCCGCCTTGCCTGTGGTGCAGCGCCGCTTGGCGTGGTGCATCGTTGCGCTCTTGGCGGTTGCGTTGCCTTGGCTCAGCCGCGATACGCCGTATGTGTTGGTGTTGGCCGTCGATGTGTTGGTGGCCGCGTTGTTTGCGGCCAGCTTGCACTTCATCATGGGGCCTGCGGGCATGCACTCGTTTGGCCATGCGGCGTATTTGGGTTTGGGGGCGTATGCCGCGGCGATCTTGGTGTTGCAGTTGGACGTGTCGGCTGAAGTGGCGTTGCTGGCAGCGCCCCTCATCACGGCCTTGGTCGCAATGCCCTTGGGCTGGTTTGCCGTGCGCTTGTCGGGCGTGTATTTGGCCATGCTCACTTTGGCGTTTGCACAAATTGTGTGGTCGGTGTGTTTTCAGTGGGACAGTTTCACGGGTGGCAGCAACGGCCTCACCGGCGTGTGGCCTAGTCCTTGGCTGCAAGACAAAACGCACTACTACGCCCTCACCTTGGTGTGTGTGGCTTTGGGGGTGTGGGTGTTACACCGCTGGATGGCCTCACCCTTGGGTTATGCGTTGCGCGCCAGCCGCGACTCGGTGGCCCGCGCCCACGCCATTGGTTTGAACGTGGCACGTTTGCAGTGGTTGGGCTTTGTCATCGCGGCGGCTTGGGCAGGTTTAGCAGGGGCGTTGTTGGCGTTTTCCAAAGGCAGCATTTCGCCCGATGTGTTGGGCGTGGGCAAGTCGGTCGATGCGCTCATCATGGTCTTGCTCGGCGGCGTGGCCTCTGCCGTCGGCCCCTTGGTGGGGGCTTTGAGTTTCACCGTGCTGCAAGACAGCTTGGCCCGCAGCACCGAGTACTGGCGTGCCGTGATGGGCGCCGTCATGTTGCTGTTGGTGTTGGTGTTTCCGCAAGGCATCGCGGGGGGCTTGCACCAGCTGTGGTTGCGCTGGCACACACGCCTGCGCAAAGACACGGACACAACCGGGAGCCACGCATGAGCGCCCCGTTGTTGCAGGTCAGCGCCTTGCGCAAATCTTTTGGCGGCAACGTCGCCGTCAACGATGTGTCGTTCACCTTGCACGCGGGCGAGTTGCTCGCCCTCATTGGCCCGAATGGGGCGGGCAAGTCCACCACGTTCAACTTGGTCAATGGCCAGCTCGCGCCCGATGCAGGTGGCGTGTGGCTCGATGGACAGTCGCTTTTAGGTCTCCCCCCCCACGCGCTGTGGCGCATGGGCGTGAGTCGCACCTTTCAAGTGGCGCAAACCTTTGCCTCGTTCACCGCGCTGCAAAACGTGCAAATGGCCTTGCTGTCGGCCCACGGCCAATCGTTCCAGCCATGGCGTCGTGCCCATCAGCAATGGCGCGACGAGGCCATGCATTTGCTAGACCAAGTGCAGCTCGCGGCCCACGCGCATCACGCCTGCGGCGCATTGGCGTATGGCGACATCAAGCGTCTGGAGTTGGCGATGGCCCTGGCCAACCAACCGCGCTTGCTGCTGATGGACGAACCCACCGCCGGTATGGCCCCCGATGAACGCCATGCTTTGATGAACCTCACACGTACGTTGGTGCAGCAACGCCAGGTGGGTGTGCTCTTCACCGAGCACAGCATGGACGTGGTGTTTGAACACGCCCACCGCGTGGTGGTGATGGCGCGTGGCCAGCTCATTGCACAGGGCACGCCGCTGCAAATTCAGCACGACCCACTCGTCCAAGCCGTGTACTTTGGCCGTGGCAAAACCTTTGACACGGGGGGGGCCGCATGAACGCGCACTTGTTGGACGTGTCGCACCTGAACGCACACTACGGCGCGGCGCAGGTGTTGTTTGATGTGAGCCTGCATGTGCAACGCGGCGAAGTGGTGGCACTCATGGGGCGCAACGGCGCGGGCAAATCGAGTTTGCTCAAAGCCATCATGGGCCTCATGCCACAGCGCAGCGGGACGGTGTATTTAGACGGGCACGACCTCTCGCAGGCGCAGCCTTACCAAGCGGCGCGCTTGGGTTTGGGGTTTGTGCCCGAAGACCGCCGCATCTTCACCGACCTCACCGTGCTTGAAAACTTGCAACTCGGTGTGCAGGCTCCTCGCTACTTTGCCACCGGCCAAGCCGCACCGGCGTGGACCCTCGAGCAAGTGTTTGCCCTGTTCCCCAACTTGGCCCACCTGCAACAGCGCCGAGCCAGCCACATGAGTGGCGGTGAGCAACAAATGCTCACCGTGGCACGCACCCTCATGGGCAACCCACTCATGGTGTTGCTGGACGAGCCGTCTGAAGGCGTGGCCCCCGTCATCGTCGAGCAAATGGCCGAAGCGATTTTGGCGCTGAAGGCCCAAGGCGTAAGCGTGTTGTTGTCGGAGCAAAACACCCACTTCGCGCAATGGGTGAGTGACCGCAGTTACACGCTCGATCGTGGCGTGTTGAGTCGCTGATTTAAGAGCGCGTTTCGGTCAGTCGACCGGTCACATATTTATGCAACACGCTGGCAATGAGCGTTTGATAGGGCACCCCTTCTTCAAGCGCCTTGATTTGGATGTCGCTCAAATCACCCGAGGACAAACGAATGTTCACACGCTTGTCTTTCACCGCCGTGCTACGTGCCGCCGCTTTGAGCTTGGTCAATTCAGACTTGGTTGCCACTGACCTGAGCTTGCCAGCTTCATAGGCACCCAACACATCGGTTTCATACGCATCAAGTTTTTTCATCAGTGGCTCCAGCGTTCAAATAATCTCGGGTGGCCTTGCGACTTGGAATGATGGTTTTAAAAAAGAAATACTCTTTTTCTTCCACCATGGGCACCAAATACACGTAGCCGTCTCGTTCGATGACCAATACTTTTTGATGGGGGTACTTTTGAGCGTTTGGATGAATCAAAACATCCAACAACCCGCCCGCCTCAATGGCCACCACCATGGCCTCGAATGAAACATGCCGATCTTTTTGCAGGGTCTCATTTTTATCGGCACTCCAGCGAAACGGCTTCATGGTGGGGATTGTAAACATGCGTGTGCCTTTTGTCATCACATGCACGCATTGAACCCGCTTCATGCGTCATCACACGCAGGTGGCGCTTAATTTATTTGCGGCCCCGCCTTGCCGTTTTTCACCACAAAGCTCGCTTGCGTTTTCAAGCCGGCTTCGCTGCCGGCTGGAAACTTGGTGGTTCTGAAATCGCAGCGCACGTGTTCGGGCGTGATGGTGATCAAGCTGTAGCCACGCTCGTCGGGGCGGTAGTGCAACAAGTCGGCATTGCTTTCACGAATGAGGGCTGCCGCCTTGTCGCCCAAGCCACGAGAGGTGATGGAGGTCGTCACGAACTCGCTGGCAAGGATGGGTGAGGCTGGGTTGTTGGGCTCCATGCGCAGAGGTGCGGCCACGTTGCAATGCACATCGCCGCCCAGCGTCACGACGTTGTTGAGCTTGGCATCGACCACGGTTTGCAACAAGCGTTTGCGTGCCTCGGGGTAGCCGTCCCACGCGTCATTCCAGTAGCTGCGGCCCACAGGGGCAGGCACGCTGGTGCTGCTGATTTGTGTGGCTTGCGCCACCAACTTCCACTGACGCTTGGACGCACTCAGGCTCTCGGTGAGCCAACGCTCTTGCTCGCTGCCCAACATGCTGCGCGTGGGGTCGGCCAGTTCGTCGCACTGCACCACCATGCGCCCACCACCACGCACAGGGTCGCGACAGGCTTGAGGGCTGCGGTATTGGCGGCAGTCCAAGGTCCAAAGATCGGCCAACTTGCCCCAGCTGAGCTGGTCGTACAAACGCATGTTGGCGGAGTTGTTGGCATCCGGGCCCAGCAGCAACGGCTGGTGTTCAAAGTAGGCCTGGTAGGCCGCAGCACGACGCAACAGCACCTGTTTGGGGTCGGTGTATTGGCGGTCTTGGTCGTTGGCGTAGTCGTTCACCACCTCGTGGTCGTCCCACATCAGCACCCACGGGTGTGCCGCATGTGCGGCTTGCAACGCGGGGTCGCGTTTGTATTGCTCGTAGCGGTCACGGTAGCCTTGCAAGGTTTTGGGCTCTTCGCCAAGGTGTTTGCGAATTGCGTATTGCGAGTTGCTGCTTTCGTAGATGTAGTCGCCCATGAACAACACCAGGTCGAGCGGTTGCTTCGCAATTTCTTCGTGCGCGATGAACAGGCCTTGCTCGTAGTGCTGGCATGACGCCAAGGCGATGCGCAGCTTTTGCACATCGGCATTGGGCGCAGGGGCCGTGCGTGTGTGCCCCACCGTGCTGCGTGCATCGCCTTGGCTAAAGCGGTACCAATAGTCGGTACTGGGTTGCAAGCGCTGCACATGCACATGCACGCTGTGGGCACGGGTGGCATCGGTCACCACCTCGGTTTTGTACACGCGGCGTTTGAGGGCGGCATCGGCAAACACCTCCACGCCCACACGCAACGCGTCGGTGCCTGCCGCGCGGTCTTCTTCGCCAAACAACACGCGCGTCCACAGCACCACCGAATCGGCGCGGGGTCGACCACTGGCAACCCCCAAGGCAAAGGGGTTGTGGCGCCATGCGCGGGGAGCATGCGCGGGAGCAGCCACCGCTTGCAACCAAGGTGAGAGCGCCAGAGCCATGGCGCTGCGTTGCAGCTGTTGGTTAAATGCGCGACGTTTCACGTTCACCCGCGTTGGCTCAGTCGACAGAACAAAGACGTCTGCTCTTATGACTTGTGATGGCCCGCCATGCGCTGGCTCTTCCAGTACACGTCGTCACCACCGTTCATGCGGTTGAGAACTCGGGCGAGTACGAACATGAGATCGCTCAAACGGTTGAGGTATTGGCGTGGGGCGTCGCCAATCGCTTCTTCGTTGCCCAAGGCGACGACCGCGCGTTCAGCGCGGCGTGCCACAGTGCGACACACATGAGAGATGGCGGCACCGCGTGTGCCTGCCGGCAAGATGAATTCTTCAAGCTTAGGCAGCTGCGCGTTGTAGGTTTCCAGCGCCTTGTCGAGGGCTTGCACGGCCTCTTCTTTGAGGAGCTCAAAGCCAGGGATGGAGAGCTCGCCCCCAAGGTTAAACAGTTGGTGCTGTATTTCTACCAACACGTCGCGTACATCGTGCGGCATGTCTTCGCACAGCAAGACGCCAATGTTGGAGTTGAGTTCGTCCACCTCACCCATGGCGTGAACACGCAAGCTGTTTTTAGAAACGCGTTGGTTGTTGCCCAAGCCGGTGGTGCCAGCGTCGCCGGTGCGGGTGGCGATTTGTGAAAGTCGGTTGCCCATGTCTGTGCCTCTTGTCGATGTGGCTTATTGTGCCTGTCGCCAACAAGGCTATGGGGCGGTGGGTGATTTGGCAGTGTTCCTAAAATAGCCGCTTACTTTGGAGACCGTGATGAACGCACCCACCGCCCCTTCCCTGTTGATTCCCGCCGTGTCGCAACGCGAGGTGCCTGCCGACATGCTGGCGGCGCTGCAAGCGCGGTTTGGGGCGCAGTATTCGGCCGCGCTGGCCGTGCGCGAGCAGCACGGGCGCGATGAGTCGGCCTACACGCATGTGCCCCCGCCCGCAGCGGTGGTGTTTGCCGAGAGCACACAAGACGTGGCCGATGCCGTGAAGTTGGCCGCGCAGTACAAGGTGCCTGTGATTCCATTTGGTGTGGGCTCATCGCTCGAAGGGCATCTGCTGGCGGTACAAGGGGGCATCAGCTTGGATGTGAGCCGCATGAACAAAGTACTGAGCGTGAACGCCGAGGACTTGACGGTGACGGTGCAACCGGGCGTGACGCGCAAGCAACTGAACGATGAGATCAAGAGCACAGGTTTGTTTTTTCCGATTGACCCAGGTGCCGATGCGTCGATTGGCGGCATGTGCGCCACACGTGCGAGTGGCACAAATGCCGTGCGTTACGGCACGATGCGCGAGAACGTGTTGACGCTAGAGGTGGTCACCGCCAGTGGCGAAGTGATTCGCACGGGCACGCGTGCCAAAAAATCGGCGGCAGGCTATGACTTGACGCGATTGTTTGTGGGCAGCGAAGGCACATTGGGCGTGATGACCGAGATCACGCTGCGCATTTATCCCTTGCCCGAGGCGGTGTCGGCGGCGGTGTGTTCATTCCCCACGATTGAGGCCGCGGTGCAAACGACGATTGCCATCATTCAGATGGGCGTGCCCATTGCACGGGTGGAATTGCTCGATGGTGGCTCGGTGAAGATTGTCAACCAGTACGCCAAGTTGACGTTGGCCGAGACCCCTTTGTTGTTGATGGAGTTTCACGGCTCGCCAGCTGGGGTGCAAGAGCAAGCCCAGACGGTGCAAGAGATTGCGTCGGAACACGGCGGTGTGGCGTTTGAGTGGGCCACAACCCCTGAAGAGCGCACACGTTTGTGGACGGCGCGTCACAACGCGTACTTTGCGGCCGTACAAAGCCGCCCCGGCTGCCGCGCTGTCACGACCGATACCTGTGTGCCCATCAGCAAGTTGGCAGATGCCATGCTGGACTCCATTGCCGAGGTGGATGCATCTGGCCTGCCCTACTTCTTGGTGGGGCATGTGGGGGATGGCAATTTCCACATGGGCTATTTGATCGACCCCAACAACGCGGCCGAGCATGCGCTGGCCGAAGAACTGAACCACAAGCTGGTGAACCGTGCATTGGCCTTGGGCGGCACATGCACGGGCGAGCACGGGGTGGGTTTGCACAAGATGGACTTCTTGCGTGAAGAGACCGGCGAAGGCGCCGTGCAGGTGATGCGCACGATCAAGCAAGCGCTTGACCCACACAACATCATGAACCCAGGGAAGATTTTTTCTTTATAAGCATCTCTTCCACCTGCGCGCAGACATTGGCAGCGTCGAAGGGTTTGAGTAACACGGCGTTGACGCCCGCCGCCGCAAAGCGCTCCAGGTCCATCGGGTTGACGTTGGCTGTGAGACCGAGCACGGGCGTGTCACGCACAGGTCGGTCAAAGGTGAGGCGCAAGGTGGTGGTGGCTTCGATGCCATCCATCTCGGGCATGACCATGTCCATCAGGATGACGTCCACGTCTTGTTGGCGCAGCACATCCAGTGCGTGAAGGCCGTTATCGGCCTCTGCGATGTGACAGTTTTTCCAATGGTTTTTCAGCATTTGACACACGAGCAAACGGTTGATCGGGTGGTCGTCAACCACCAAAAACCGCTGCACTTCGGGTGCGTGTGTCTGCTCCTCTGGGCGCGTTGGCGGTGTGTCGACGGGGGGCGGCGCCACCGCCACCAAAGGCAAGGTGAACCAAAACAAAGAGCCCACGCCGGGCTGGCTTTCAAAGCCAATGCGCCCGCCCATGTGCTCGACCAAGCGTTGCGTGATCGACAAACCTAGACCATTGCCGCCGTAGCGAAACTGTGTGTCGTTTTCGGCTTGCACGAAGCGCTGGAAGATGTGGGCTTGCTGTGCGAGTGCCATACCGATGCCGCTGTCGCGCACAGAAAAATGCACACCCCCCGCAGGTTCGCAACGTACCGCCAAGGTGACATGCCCTTGGTGAGTGAACTTGATGGCGTTGCCTAAGAGGTTAACCAGAATTTGTGTGAGCCGATGGCGATCTGTGCTGACCCAAAGGGGCACGTCGTCGTCAATGACACAGGTGTATTGCACCTGCCGGTTGTCGACACGTGGTGCAAACACATCAAACGCGGTGCGAATGGTGTCGCGCAGTGCACATGTTTCGGCGTGGATGTGGATGTGTCCGGTTTGTTGCTGTGCGTCGTCGAGCACGTCGTTGATGATGGTGCGCAGGTGGTCTGCCGACTGGCGTGTGTGGTTGAGAATTTTCAGGGCTTGCGGGTGATCCGTCACCCGCGTGAGGAGCATGTCGTTGAAGCCCAAGATGGCATTCATCGGGGTGCGTAGCTCGTGGCTGACGGTGGCAATGAACTGCTCGTGCATCGCCGAGGTGCGCAAAAACTCTTGGCGTTTTGCTTCGAGTTCTAGGTTGCGCTGCCGGCTCGCGTTATAGGTTTTGCGAAAGCGTGCGTCGTACAGATAGGGCACGGCGATGAGCATGCAAATGACCCCCCAGTCGCTGGCCAAGGACGAGAGGAGATATGCCGAGCCCCATGTCGGGTCGTCAGGCACCCACCCTTGCCAAGTGATGTAGAACATAGCCACGTCAACACCCAAAACCAACACCCACCACACCAAGCCCGCCCAGCGACCGACCGCGTAAAACCCAAGCCATGGCATGACCACCAGCCACGCCATGCTGGACGAAAAAAGTCCGCCCGACAACCACGCCGCATAGCCCACATGCAGCAAGCCCGCGAGTAAGCCGAGGTGAACAGCGACTGCGAATGGCCAGCGCAGGGGCAACGGCGCAACGGCGCGTTGTACAAGGCACTCGAGGCTCCAACGCATCATGTGCGGCCCCATTCGGCATGTGCGGCCAAGGCGCTGGAAATTTTGGCCATGAGCTGTGCTGGGTCTAACGGCTTGTGCACCACGCCATTCATGCCTGATTCAAGGCAACGTGCTTGGTCCGCGGGGTTGGCACTGGCCGTGAGTGCCAGCACAGGCATGTGGCAGGCAGGCGCAGGCAAATCGCGTCGAAGCATGCGGGTGGCTTGCATGCCGTCCATCTCGGGCATGACCATGTCCATCAGGGTGATGTCAAAGGTCTGCGTTTTGAGTTGTTCAAGGGCCATGGCGCCGCTGCTGGCTTCGACGATGTCTGCTTTGGGAAAACATTGATTGAGCATCATGCGCGCGACCAAGCGATTGACGGCGTTGTCATCCACCAGCAGGAGGCGTAAGGGCTTGTCCATGCACAGGCGCGCCATGTCCGCAGCCGCTTGTGCTTCTTGACCCGCCACGCTGCGCAGCGGCAGCTGAAACCAAAACCGTGCACCCTGCCCCAACGCACTGCTGACGCCGATGGTGCCGCCTTGCAAACGAACCAACCGTTCGCAAAGGGCGAGGCCCAACCCTGTGCCACCGTATGGGCGATGGGTTTGCGCATCGGCGTATGCCAAGCCTTGAAAGATGTGAGGCTGTCGCTCGGGCGCGATGCCCATGCCCGTGTCTTGCACTTCGAACAAAACACCCTCGTCCACGGGCTGCGCACGCAAGCAGATGCTGCCTTGTGCTGTGAATTTGAGGGCGTTGTCGAGCAGGTGTTTGAGCACTTGCTCCAGGCGTTGTCGATCGCCTTGCACCCACAGGCCTTGGACAGCATCGGCTTGCAAGAGGAGCGCCACATTTTTTTCGCGCGCTTTTTCTTCGTAGCTGGCGAGAGCCGCACTCAGGGTGTCGTGCAATGCAAACGCCTCTGGATGCAAGGTCAGTCGTCCCGCTTGGAGTTGGGAAAAGTCCAACAGGTCGTTGACGACTTGAAGCAGTTGCTCTGTCGAGCGTCGGATGTGATCGACGAGGACGACCTCTTCTGGCCGCCCCATGAGCTCGCGACGCAAGACGCCGTTAAGCCCCAGAATGGCGTTCATAGGCGTGCGCAGTTCATGGCCCACAGAGGCCATGAATTCATCCTTGTGGGCTTGTGTGCGAATGAGGGTTTGGTGGAGGCGCTCCAGCTCGGCGTTGCTTGCCTTCATCTCGGCGGCTTGCGTGCGATGCATGCGCTCGGTCACCCACACCACATACAGCGCAAGGCTGGTGTACAACAGTTGCTTGGCAAGGGTCCAGCCCATCACGTCGTGGGCCGTGCGGATGTCGCTGTGAGCCACCCCATCTCGACCGAGAAATAACAGCAAGACGTGGGCGAGCAACACCACGCCCACCCACAACCATAGGTATCTGCGCAAACTGCGTCGACGTTCTTGGTGAGAGCCTGTGAAGCAACGCTTAGGCAGAACGAGGTTGAGCAGCCAATCGCGCATGCGTGTTTAGTGTTTGCGCAATTTATCGATCAGGCCGTTGAGTTCGTCGATGGAGCCAAATTGAATCGACAGCTCGCCCATTTCTTCGACACGTCCGTGACGTTTGACACGCTTTTTCACACGCACCTCGACTTGCGCGGTGAGCAAATCGGACAGCTCTTCTTCGATGCGTTTGATGTCGCGCGATTTTTCGCTCTTGGGTTTTTGCGGCACGAGGTTGAATTCGGCGCCGAGTTTTTTAACCAAACTCTCGGCCTCTCGCACCGACATTTTTTTGGCGCTGATTTGGTTGGCCGCCGTGATTTGTGTGGCACGGTCGAGGGCCAACAAAGCACGGGCATGGCCCATGTCGATGTCACCCGCCATCAACATGGATTGAACCGGGTCCGCCAAGTTCAGCAAGCGCAGTAAGTTGCTGGCCGCACTGCGTGAGCGGCCTACGGCTTGCGCGGCCAACTCGTGCGTGAGCCCAAATTCTTTGATGAGGCGTTGCAAGCCTTGTGCTTCTTCGAGCGGGTTGAGGTCTTCGCGCTGGATGTTTTCAATCAAGGCCATCGCGGCGGCCGCTTCGTTGGGCACGTTGCGCACGAGCACGGGCACCGTTTCTAAGCCCGCGAGTTTGGCGGCTCGACTGCGGCGTTCACCCGCGATGATTTCGTATTTGCCTGCGTTGGGACCGTCGTGCAACTGACGCACGAGAATGGGTTGCATGATGCCTTGGGCCTTGATGCTCTCGGCCAACTCATACAGCGCGCCTTCGTCCATGCGCGTGCGCGGTTGGTACATGCCAGCCACCATTTGGCTCAGAGGCAAGGTGCTGGGTTGACCTTCGGCGGCAGCTGTTTGTGCCGCAACACTGTCATCCACTTTGGGGCCAAGCAACGCTTCGAGGCCGCGGCCTAAGCCTTTGGGTTTTTTAGTGACCATTTTTTTCTTTCAGTAAATCTTGTAACAAGGCAAAGCCTTCGGGCCAGTCGCCAAGGTGTGAATCTGTGTTGATGTGCCCCACCGAGCCACAGTCCACCAAACATGAACCCCACACATGCGCCAACGCACTGGCGCGCAAGAGGCTGCAATACGGGTCGTTGCGGCTGGCCGCCACGATGCTGGGAAACGGCAACCGCTCGCGCACGATCGGGCTCCAGCTGTGCAACATGTGTTGCATTTCGGGCCGTTCGACATCGGCCGGTGCCACGAGCAATGCACTTTTGACTTGGTGCGCATTGCGCGAGTGCGAGGCCCACGCCGCCACCAACACACAGCCCAAGCTATGCGCCACCAACACGGCGTTGGGGTTGGCAAGCACCGCCTCTTCGAGCTGAATCATCCAGTCGCCACGCAGCGGAAAATCCCAGTTGTGTTGTGCCACGCGGGTGTAGCCATGCGCGCCTTCCCACAGGCTTTGCCAGTGGTCTGGGCCACTGTTGTGCCAACCGGGGAGGATGAGGACGGGTGTTGTCACGACGCAGTGGTGGGAGTTGTGGTGGTGGTCTTAGAGTGTTTTCACGCGCTCAACCATCTCGTGTGCAAAGTCCACGAACGCATGGCTGCCTTTGGCAGAGGGGTCAAACACCACGCCGGGCAGGCCGTAGCTAGGGGCTTCGGCCAAACGCACGTTGCGAGGAATGACCGCGCTGAACACTTTGTCACCAAAGTGGTCTTTGAGTTGCTCACTCACCTGCTGCTGCAGCGTGATGCGCGGATCAAACATAACGCGCAACAGGCCGATGATTTTGAGTTCACGGTTGAGGTTGGCATGCACTTGCTTGATGGTGTTGACCAAATCGGTCAAGCCTTCGAGGGCGAAGTATTCACACTGCATCGGCACGATGACGCCATGCGCCGCACACAAGCCATTGAGGGTGAGCATGGACAGCGACGGAGGACAATCTATAAGCACAAAGTCGTACTCCGCATCCACCACAGCCAAGGCTTGCTTGAGACGGTTTTCGCGGCGCTCTAAAGAGACCAATTCAACTTCTGCACCGGCCAAATCTCGATTGGCGCCCAACACATCGTAGGTCGGAATTTTGGCGCGCACACCTTCGTTGCCCCAGTTGCTGCGAATGCGGGCTTCGGCAATGGTGGCCTCCTCCAACAACACGTCGTACACGGAGAGTTCCATTTCGCGCTTGTCGACGCCCGAGCTCATGGTGGCGTTGCCCTGAGGGTCCAAGTCCACCATCAACACACGCTGCCCCACAAAGGCCAAACCGGCCGCCAAGTTGACGGTGGTGGTGGTCTTGCCGACACCACCTTTTTGGTTGGCAACGCAGAATATTTTGGCCATACGGAACTTTCGAAAGAGACGGAAAAATTATTTGAACAGGGCCAACTTGAGGCCAAACGCGATGAGCAACACGCCCGCAATTTTGTTGAGCGCCAAGCCGATGAGGGGATTGGCCCGGACACGCTCGGCGGTGTGATGCGCCAGCAACACCACCACCAAACCATAGATGAAGGTCAGCGCGGCGATGGTGGCAGCCATCACAGCAAATGTGAGTAGGCCCAAGTGAATGCGAGGATCAACAAACAATGGAAAGAAGGCCATGTAAAACACAATCGCTTTGGGGTTGAGCACCGTGATGAACAAGCCTTGACGAAAGTAATGATCGGGTTTCATGTTGAGCACAGGCGCGTCACCCGGCTTCACGTTGTAGAGCGAATAGCCCAAGCCGATCAAATACGCCGCCCCCACCCACTGAACCGTGCTGTACAAACCTGGGTAATTGATGAGCACCGCCGACAAACCCGCCACGGCCAACCACAGCAAAACTTGATCGCCCGCAATCACACCCAAGGTCGCAGCCATGCCCGCACGCACCCCGCCCTTGCCTGTCGCCGTGAGCAAGGCCAGATTACCGGGGCCAGGAATGGCCAAAAAGACGATGATGGCCACGACAAAAGCGCCGTAGTCCGCAATACCGAACATAGAAAACTCAGACTTAAAACTGAGAGAAGTTTAACCGCGCATCCAGATGATGCAGCGCTCGGCATCCAAACCGGGCACTTGGAGTTGTTCCACGTGAAACACCTTGACGTTTTCGGGCAACACCGCCAGCTCTTGGTCGGGGTGTTTGCCTTTCATGGCCATCCAGATGCCATGGTCGGCCAAGGCCGATTGAGACCAAGACGTGAAGTCAACCAACGAGGCAAAGGCGCGGGAGCACACCACATCAAAGGGCTCGGTCAATGTTTCCACCCGCGCGTGCAAGCCCTTGAGGTTGGGCAACTTCAGCGTTGCGGCAACCTGCTGAATGAACGCCGCCTTTTTAGCCACCGTGTCCACACACGTCACCGAGACTTCGGGACAGGTGATGGCAATGACAATGCCCGGCAGGCCAGCTCCCGACCCAACATCCAGCAGTTTGTAGTTTGGCCCTGCTGGCAAATTCAACTTCGCCAACTCGCGACGCAACGGCGCGATGACCGCTAGGCTGTCCAGCAAATGGTGGGTGAGCATTTCATCGGCATCGCGCACGGCTGTCAGGTTGTAAACCTTGGTCCACTTGGCGATCAAATCCATGTAGGCCAACAACTGGGTTTGCTGGTCTGGCGTCAAAGCCAAGCCCAAGCCATCGAGCCCTTTTTGCAGAGCTGGCAAAAGCGGGTGCATCACACCGCCTCGGCCGAGTCGGCGGCGGGCTCTTGCGCAAACCCCTTGACGCGAGAGCGCTTGAGGTGAATCAGCAACAACGAAATGGCCGCCGGCGTGATGCCCGACAAACGCGAGGCCTGCCCCAGCGTTTCGGGTCGTTGGCGACTCAGGCGCTGACGCACCTCAAACGACAGAGCCGTGACTTGGTTGTAATCCAGATCTTCCGGCAGCTTGAGGTTTTCATAATGGGCGGCGCGCTGAACCTCGTCTCGCTGGCGGTCAATGTAGCCCGAGTATTTGGCTGCAATTTCGATTTGTTCAATGATGGCCCGGGTGGATTCACGTGAAACATCGTCACCCGCCAGACCGTCGAGCAGCTCTTGGTTTTGGTACTTGGATGCATCCAAAGACATCAAGCCCTGGTAGCTCACATCGGGGCGGCGAAGCAAATCGGCCAAGTTGTACTCTCGGTCAATGCCCTTGCCCAGTACACGCTCGGCCTCAGCGGCGGGCAAGTTACGGGGGTTGACCCAGATAGATTTGAGGCGCTCTGTTTCACGTGAAACAGCATCTCGCTTGTGGTTGAACGCATCCCAACGGGCATCGTCAACCAAGCCCATTTGACGGCCCAACTCTGTCAAGCGCATATCGGCATTGTCTTCTCGCAGCTGCAGGCGGAACTCGGCGCGGCTGGTGAACATGCGATAAGGCTCGGTCACGCCTTTGGTGGTGAGGTCGTCGACCAACACGCCCAAGTAGGCCAAGTCACGCCCCGGCGTCCACGCGCCACCGAAGTCGTTGGCAGCACCGGCCAAACTGCGACACTGCAACGCGGCGTTGATGCCGGCAAACAAACCTTGGGCCGCCGCCTCTTCGTAGCCTGTGGTGCCATTGATTTGCCCCGCAAAGAACAAGCCGCCAACGGCTCGGGTTTCAAAACTGCGTTTGAGTTCGCGAGGGTCAAAGTAGTCGTATTCGATGGCATACCCGGGGCGAATGATGTGGGCGTTTTCCAACCCCTTCATCGAGCGGACCAAGTCGTACTGAATGTCAAACGGCAAGCTGGTGCTGATGCCGTTGGGGTAGTACTCGTGGGTGGTCAGGCCTTCGGGCTCTAGAAAAATTTGGTGGCTGTCTTTGTCGGCAAAACGGTTGATCTTGTCTTCCACGCTGGGACAGTACCGAGGGCCAACGCCTTCGATCTTGCCGGTAAACATGGGACTGCGGTCAAAGCCGGAACGGATGATGTCGTGGGTACGTTGGTTGGTGTGGGTAATCCAACACGGCATGTGTTGCGGATGCATGGATGCTCGCCCCATGAAGCTGAACACCGGCACTTCGCCCAGCACACCGGCCGACGGTGCACCGCTGTCTGTTTGGTTGGCCACGCCATCGCCCGGCTGTTCGGTACATTGGCTGAAGTCAATCGTTCGCCCATCGATGCGTGGGGGCGTGCCGGTTTTCAGGCGGCCTTGCGGCAGCTTCAACTCTTTGAGGCGTGCTGACAAACTGACGGCGGGTGGATCGCCCGCGCGACCGCCAGCGTAGTTGTTCAAGCCAACGTGAATCTTGCCGTCTAAGAAAGTCCCGGCCGTCAACACCACGGTGCGGCTGCGGAACTGAATGCCCGCTTGTGTGCACGCACCGACCACGCGGTCGCCCTCCACCATCAAGTCATCCACCGCTTGTTGGAAGAGCCACAAGTTGGGCTGGTTTTCCAACATGCGACGAATCGCCGCCTTGTACAAAATGCGGTCAGCCTGTGCACGGGTGGCACGAACCGCCGGGCCTTTGGAGCTGTTCAAAATACGAAATTGAATGCCCGACTCGTCCGTGGCCAAGGCCATTGCGCCGCCCAAGGCGTCCACCTCTTTGACCAAATGGCCTTTGCCAATGCCGCCGATAGACGGGTTGCAGCTCATCTGACCCAAGGTTTCAATGTTGTGGCTTAAGAGTAAAGTTTTAGCACCCATGCGTGCAGCAGCCAGCGCCGCTTCGGTGCCCGCATGACCACCGCCAACGACGATGACATCAAACTCTTGGGGATACAACATAAACAACCTTTGGGTGTGCTTCAGGCACAGAGTCACAGGGGCTGTTTGCTGCCCTGCTTAGCAGGGGGCGATTTTACAAGGGCTCGCACGGCACGCGTGCCAAGAGGTTTATCGGTCAAAATTAAGGCCCCACAAACGCAAGGTGAGATGCATGAACAAACCACTGTTGACTCTTTTGATGGCCTTGATCGCAAGCAACGCTTGGGCAGCAAGCGGCGAAGAAACTTTCCAACAGGTGTGCTCGACTTGCCACGCACAAGGCGACAAGGGGTCTCCCAAAATTGGCGATGTGCGCGCATGGAGCAAGCTCATCCAAGAGGGTCAAGCCAACATCACAGCCGATGGTTACGCCGGTGTACGCGCCATGCCGGCGCGCGGTAGCAAGCCTGAGCTCAGTGTGGCCGAGTTTGCCTCTGCCGTGGTGTTCATGGCCAACCAAGCCGGCGCCAATTGGAAAGAGCCAGACGATGCGATGTTGAAGAAAATCAACGCACGCATCGACAAGCGCAGTGTTGCCAAAAAATAAACGACGCTTTCGCGTCTAAGGTTTCCAGCGTTTGAGCAAGAGCGCGTTGGTCATCACGCTCACCGAACTAAGCGCCATCGCAGCACCCGCCACGACGGGGCTCAAATAGCCCATCGCGGCCAAAGGAATGCCTGCGGCGTTGTAGGCAAAGGCCCAAAACAAGTTTTGACGAATCTTGGCCACGGTGCGTGCCGAGATATCCAGTGCCCCAGCGACCAAAGCCACGTCGCCACGCATCAAGGTGATGCCTGCTGCTTGCATGGCTACATCGGTGCCGCCACGTTGCCCCTGGGCATTCAAATTGGCCATCGCAAAGCCCACATCGGCGGCCGCTAGCGCGGGCGCGTCGTTGATGCCGTCGCCCACAAAAGCGACCACGTCCGATGTGCCGTTGGCGTTGTGTTGCAAGCGTCTGACCAAGGCCGCTTTGTCACCGGGCATGACTTCGGCATGCACTTCGTCGGGCGTTAACCCCAGACGTGCGGCCATCGCTTGTGCAGCACCGGCGTTGTCGCCCGAGATCATCGCCAAACGCAAACCACGCGCCCTCAAGGTGGCCAGTGTCATTTGCACGCCAGGTTTGGGCTCGTCACCAAACGCCAGCACAGCAACGGGTTGCACACCGTGGCTCGTGCGCTGTGCCAACACCGACACGGTGGCACCTTGCGATTGCCAATGTGCGGCTTGGCTTTGCCATTCGCCAGCAGGCGCAGCCAATGCGGTCATCCATTTGACGCTGCCCAATAGCAAATGCTGCCCCTGCACTACGCCTTCGCTGCCCAGCCCGGCCACCGCTTTGGCCTCTTCAGGCGCGGTCACGGCCAAGCCTTGTGCTTTGGCGGCTTGAACCACCGCATGCGCCAAAGGATGTTCGCTGCCGCTTTGCAAATTGGCGGCAAGGCCCAGCCAAGTTTTTGCATCTGACGTGAGTGGCGTCAATGACAACAACTGTGGCAAACCCAGCGTAAGCGTGCCTGTTTTGTCAAACGCCACCGTATCCACCTTGTGCGCCATCTCCAACGCTTGTGCATCTTTGATGAGGATGCCGTGTTTCGCCGCAACACCGGTCCCTGCCATGATGGCGGCAGGTGTCGCCAAACCCAAAGCGCATGGACAGGCAATGACCAACACCGCCACGCAATGAATGAGCGACACCTCCAAACCATGCCCTGTGAACCACCACGCCAACAACGTGACCAGAGCCAGTACCAACACCACCGGCACAAATACGGCGGACACTTGGTCCACCAAGCGTTGAATCGGGGCTTTGGCGGCTTGTGCATCTTCCACCAAACGGATGATGTTGGCCAACACCGTCGACGTGCCCGTGGCGCTGACGCGAACCACGACACGGCCGTCCCCGTTGATGCTGCCCCCCGTCACGCGTGCATCCACGCTTTTATGTACAGGCAAGGGCTCGCCCGTGAGCATGGCTTCATCCACCTGCGTCTCGCCTTCAAGCACCACGCCATCGGCGGCAAACCGCTCGCCTGGCAAAACCACCAAGCGGTCATCCACCAACAGCTCTTCGATGGGGATGTCTACTTCACCATCCAAGGTGATAACCCGCGCACGCGCAGGACGCAAGGCGTGCAAGGCGCGAATGGCATCGGTCGTTTGGCGTTTGGCTCGAGCCTCTAGCCATTTACCCAACAGCACCAAGGTAATGACCACAGCTGAGCCCTCAAAGTACAGATGCGGCATCGTGCCTGCAGGCGCCGTGAGCCACAACCAAACCGACAAAGCCCACCCTGCACTCGTGCCCAAGGCAACCAACAAATCCATGTTGCCACTGGCTGCCAACAATGCGTGCCAGCCCGCTTTGTAAAAACGCGTACCCAACACAAACTGCACAGGCGTTGCCAATAAAAATTGCCACAACGCGGGCAACATCCAATGCTGCCCCAGGGCATCGCCCAACATGGGCAAGACCAAGGGCGCACTGAGCAACAAGCCCACTGCGACCGGCATAAAGCCCGCCCAAGGGCCTTCGGATGCAAGTTCTAGGTGTTGGGGTGCCAAAGGCTCATAGCCAGCATTTCGCACCGCTCGGCGCAGGCGGGCTTGCTGGGTCGCTTGCGCCTCTTGCGCTTGAGAGGCGGCCCATGTGACGCGGGCCGATTCGGTGGCCAAGTTCACGCTGACCGATTCAACGCCGGGGAGTTTGGCAATCGCGCGTTCTACACGGGCCACGCACGACGCACAGGTCATTCCACCAATACCAATATCGCAGGACAATTCAGACATAGGGTAAGGTTACATCTTTATAAGGAGTCAGTGATGGATAACACATTTCAAGTTCAGGGCATGACCTGCGGCCATTGCGAAATGGCGGTCAAAAAAGCCATTGTGCGCTTAGACCCAGAGGCCAAGGTTGAGATTGACCGCGCCACCGGTAAGGTAGATGTGCACAGCAACCAATCGCGAGAAGACATTGCGCACGCCATTGCGGACGAAGGTTACCAAGTCGCATGAGCGCGATCTCTCACGCGCGCGGTGTAGAACGTTTGGTGCAGGGTCAAGACACCAAGGACGGTGCAGGTGTTCGTCTCACGCGTGTGTTGAGCCACGACTTGCAAGAACGCCTCGACCCATTTTTGATGCTCGATGCCTTTGGCAGCGACAACCCGGGCGACTATATTGCGGGCTTTCCCAACCACCCTCACCGAGGCTTTGAAACCGTGACCTACATGATTGCAGGTCGCATGCGTCACAAAGACAGCGGAGGCCACGAGGGTCTGTTGCAAAACGGTGGCGTGCAATGGATGACGGCTGGGCGTGGATTGATCCACAGCGAAATGCCCGAGCAAGAAGAAGGTGTGTTGAAAGGCTTTCAGCTCTGGTTGAATTTGCCAGCCAAAAACAAGTTGTGCGAGCCTTGGTATCGCGATATTCAAAGCGCCGACATTCCTGAAGTCACCACCGAGCAAGAGGTCTTGGTTCGCGTGATTGCAGGGCACACGCACGGCACAGATGGCGCCATGCAACGCGAACACACCGAGCCGATGTACTTGGATGTGCACTTCCCTGCCAATGACAACACCATATTTGAGCAAGCCCTCCCAACCACGCACAACGCGTTTGTGTATGTGTACCGTGGTGCCTTAGAGGTGGTGCAGGGTGGGCATGCCACGGCCGTGCCCCTCAAGCGCATGGCTGTGTTGACGAACGGTGGTGATGGTGTGGTACTGCGTGCGCAAGCCAACACGCGGGCGATTGTGATTGCCGGAAAACCGTTGAAGGAGCCTATTGCACAGTACGGCCCGTTTGTGATGAACACACGTGAAGAGCTGGTGCAAGCCGTGGACGACTTCCGTGCAGGTTTGATGGGCTAAGCCCGCGCAACAAAACTTTACGAAACTTGTGCAATCACGCACATGGGCGTTACACAAGCGGTTCACAGTACAAACTTGACAGAGGCACTTCGCCTCTGATTTCAAGGAACGATGATGACCCGTTTGAACACCACCCGTTTTGCACTGTCTGTTTTATTGGCTGGTTCTGCCCTCGCTGCTGTGGTACCTGCACAAGCCCAACCCATGATGGGCGAAATGGGTGTCCACCACAACGAAGGACGCATGCATGAGCGCATGGCCAAACACTGGGAACAACGCCAAGCCGAGTTAAAAGCAAAACTGCAACTCACCCCCGCGCAAGAGCCCGCATGGAATGCGTTTGTGCAAGGCATGAAGACACCAGCCAAACCACTGGCTCAACCGTTAGACCGCGATGCCTTGGCCAAGCTCAGCACACCCGAACGTTTAGAAAAAATGAATGCGGCGCATGAAGCCAATTTAGCGGCCATGCAAACACACATCAAACAACGCACCGAGGCGACGCGTACGTTTTATGGCCAGCTGAGTGCTGATCAACAAAAAGTGTTTGATGCGCAAACCCTTCCAGAGCAAGGCCACTGGAAAGGCAAACGCGATTAAACGTCGATGTTGCCAGCGCGCAGAGCGTTGTCTTCGATGAAGTTGCGGCGAGGTTCCACCTCGTCGCCCATCAACATGGTGAACACGCGATCGGCTTCGATGGCATCGTCAATTTGCACACGCAACAAACGGCGCACATTGGGGTCCATCGTGGTTTCCCAGAGTTGCTCTGGGTTCATCTCGCCCAAACCCTTGTAGCGTTGGCGAGCTGTGCTGTTTTCCGCTTGGGTGATGAGCCACTTCATGGCTTGGCGGAAATCCGAAACTTTTTCTTCTTTGGCTTTCTCACCTTCCCCGCGGTGAACTTTCGAGCCCTCACCCAACAAACCACGGAAGGTGTGTGCCGCCTCCGCTAAAGCAGCATAGTCTGCACCGTGCACAAAGTCTTGGGTGATGACACTGCTCTTGACGTTGCCGTGGTGACGACGGCTGATACGCAAAATGGGCTTGTCGGTGCGCACATCAAACTCGCCCGAAGCCTCTGAACCGCTGCCCAATTCGCGCAATTTCTCTTGCATGGCCACCGCTGATTTTTCAGCATCGGCCACCGTGTCGAGATTGACCGACACGCCGTCGGCCATCGCACGCAAAGCTTCGGCATCCATGAAACCGCTCAAGCGCGCAATCACAGATTCCGCCACTTGATGCTTGCGTGCCAATTCGGTCAACGTGTCACCACTGAGTGTTTGTGCATTGGCGCCGCCTGTGGTGATGCTGGCATCTTTCAACGCAATGCGCAGCAAGAAACCATCCAATGCTGCCGCATCTTTGAGGTACAGCTCTTCCTTGCCAGCCTTGACCTTGTACAGCGGTGGCTGCGCAATGTAAATGTGGCCGCGCTCGACCAACTCAGGCATTTGACGATAGAAAAAGGTCAACAACAATGTACGGATGTGTGCACCGTCCACGTCCGCGTCGGTCATGATGATGATGCGGTGGTAGCGCAGTTTGTCAACGTTGAAATCATCAGTTGCTGACTTACCCGACTCGGCACTGGCTTTGCCAATGCCTGTGCCCAAAGCGGTGATGAGCGTCAAAATTTCATTGCTGGTCAGCAGCTTTTCGTAGCGTGCTTTTTCAACGTTCAAAATTTTGCCGCGCAAAGGCAAGATGGCTTGGAATTTACGGTCACGCCCTTGCTTGGCTGAGCCACCCGCAGAGTCGCCCTCCACAATGTAGATTTCGCACAGCGATGGGTCTTTTTCTTGGCAATCCGCCAATTTTCCAGGCAAGCCCATGCCATCTAAGACACCTTTGCGGCGTGTCATTTCGCGGGCTTTGCGGGCCGCTTCACGGGCTTTGGCCGCTTCCACGATCTTGCCTGTGATGATCTTGGCGTCGTTGGGACGCTCTTCTAAAAACTCGGTCAATGTTTTGGCCACGATGTCTTCGACGGGTGCACGGACTTCGCTCGAGACCAACTTGTCTTTTGTCTGGCTAGAGAACTTAGGCTCCGGTACTTTCACGCTCAACACGCAGCACAAGCCTTCACGCATGTCATCACCCGTGACTTCGACTTTTTGTTTTTTAGCAATGTCGTTTTGTTCGATGTACTTGCTGATCACACGTGTCATGGCGGCACGCAAACCTGTCAAGTGCGTCCCCCCATCGCGCTGGGGAATGTTGTTGGTGAAGCACAAAACGCTTTCGTTGTAGCCGTCGTTCCATTGCATGGCCACTTCCACACCAATGCTGGTGCCTGGAATACCACCATAGGAATCGGCTGGGCGTTCACCTTCGGCATAGAACGCATTGGGGTGCAACACTTTCTTGCCTGAGTTGATGAAGTCCACAAACCCTTTGACACCGCCTGCACCAGAGAAGTCGTCTTCTTTACCCGTGCGCTCGTCTTTCAAGCGAATACGAACGCCGTTGTTCAAAAAGCTCAATTCGCGCAAGCGCTTGGCCAAGATTTCGTAGTGAAAATCGTTGTTTTGTTGAAAGATTTCTGTATCGGGCAAGAAGTGAACTTCTGTGCCCCGCTTTTCAGTATCCCCTGTGATGCGCATGGGAGACACTTCAACACCATTGACTGTTTCAAGCAATCGGTTTTGAACAAACCCTTTGGAAAACTCCAAGGTGTGAACTTTGCCCTCGCGACGAACAATCAGACGCAATGATTTAGACAATGCGTTCACGCAGGACACACCCACACCGTGCAAACCACCAGACACTTTGTAGCTGTTCTGGTTGAACTTACCACCTGCGTGCAATTCTGTGAGCGCAATTTCAGCAGCAGAGCGTTTGGGCTCGTGCTTGTCATCCATCTTCACACCCGTTGGAATACCACGCCCGTTGTCCGTCACGCTGATGGAGTTGTCACTGTGAATGGTGACCACGATGTCGTCGCAATGACCCGCCAACGCCTCGTCAATCGAGTTATCGACCACCTCAAACACCAAGTGGTGTAAGCCTGTGCCATCCGACGTATCACCAATGTACATGCCTGGACGCTTACGAACCGCCTCAAGGCCTTCCAAAATTTGAATGGAGCCTTCACCATAACCTTCACCCGTTGGAGGTGTAGCGGCGTTGTCAGAAGTTTGCGTAGGTTCAGTCATAAAAAGTCTTCATACGCGAGGCAAAAACACCTCACGGTTTCAATCGTCAAAAAGGAAAGCAAACAATGCGTTAGATACGCATTGGCATCACCACGTATTTAAAGGTGGTGTTTTCAGGAATGGTGATCAGGGCAGAACTGTTTGAATCAGCCAAATCAACCTGCACCATGTCTTGGTCCATATTGGTCAAAGCATCAATCAAATACGTCACGTTGAAACCAATTTCAATCGCATCGCCGTTGTAGTCAATTTCAAGCTCGTCCACAGCCTCTTCTTGCTCTGCATTGCTTGATGCGACGCGCAACACACCTGGTTCCAAATTCAAACGCACGCCTTTGAATTTTTCGCTTGTCAAAATCGCAGTCCGTTGCAAGGTTGCCAACAAGGCTGTGCGTCCCATGGTGATGGTGTTCTTGTGGTTCTTGGGAATCACGCGGTTGTAGTCTGGGAACTTGCCTTCGACCAACTTGGTCACAAACTCCATCCCCTCGAAGATGAACTTGGCTTGATTGCCTGCAAATTGCATTTCAATGGCGCCTTCTTTATCGCTCAAGAGGCGCTGCATTTCGAGCACGGTTTTGCGAGGCAAGATCACTTCTTGGCGAGGCACTTCAACATCCAATGTGGCGGAGGCAAAAGCTAAGCGGTGGCCGTCTGTTGCAACCAAGCTGAGTTGTTTGCCTTCAGCCACAAACAAAATACCGTTCAAGTAATAACGGATGTCATGCACCGCCATAGCAAATGAAACTTGGTGCAACAACTCTTTCAAGGTCTTTTGTGGCACGCTGAAAGAAGGACCAAAGTTGGCAGCTTCTTGCACCAATGGGAAGTCTTCAGCAGGCAAGCTTTGCAAGGTGAAGCGGCTCTTGCCACCTTTGAGAATCAGTTTGTTCTGGCTAGATTCCAAACTCACCGTTTGATCTGAAGGCATGGTGCGCAAGATGTCAATTAACTTGCGTGCACCTACGGTGGTCGTGAAGTTGCCGGCATCCCCATCGAGTTCAGCGGTAGTGCGAATTTGAATTTCTAAATCGCTGGTGGTCAGTTGCAGTGCACTGCCTGTTTTGCGAATCAATACGTTTGCCAAGATTGGCAATGTGTGACGACGTTCAACAATGCCTGCAACAGATTGCAGGACTGACAAAACTTTGTCTTGTGTTGCTTTGAGTACGATCATCTCTTCCTCTTGTTTTCTTTATTTAAATTAGTAGTAGTAGTTAAGCAAAGCGTCTTTCTGTGGACAACAGCATTTTCCTCTTTTTTTTCAAGCACTTGAGCTAGCTTCAAAGGTGTTGGCAAGCTCGGTTTTTTGCTGTCGTTCAAATTTGGATAACTTTGATTTCCTTACTTTTCTGTGGATAACTCTGGTGTTATTCAGAAACTACCCACAAGGTTGTTCTTTTGAATGGTTTATCCCTTGAGTGTTTGCTCAAGGATGTGGAGTTGTTGGTTCAGATCAGCCATTTGTTGGCGTTCTGCGCTGATTTTTCGTACGGCATGCAAAACCGTGGTGTGGTCTCGACCCCCAAAGAGCTCACCAATTTCTGGAAGGCTCTTTTGGGTCAGTTCTTTGGCAAGGTACATGGCGATTTGACGCGGTCTTGCAATGGATGCGGGACGCTTCTTAGAGTACATGTCCGCCACCTTGATCTTGTAATAGTCAGCAACGGTTTTTTGAATGTTCTCCACAGAAATTTGGCGGTTTTGAATCGACAGCAAATCGCGCAAGGCGTCGCGGGCCAATTGGATCGAAATTTCTTTTTGGTTAAAGCGCGAGTAAGCCAAAATTTTGCGCAGTGCACCTTCAAGTTCACGCACGTTTGAACGTACGTTCTTGGCGACGAAAAATGCCACCTCTTCTGGCATTTCAGAGCCTTCCGCACGTGATTTGCTGATCAAAATAGCCACCCGCATTTCAAGTTCAGGCGGTTCAATGGCCACGGTGAGGCCCGCATCAAAGCGAGACACCAAACGCTCATGGATGTCTGTGAGACCTTTGGGATAGGTATCACTGGTCATGACGATGTGAGATTTTTTGGCCAACAAAGCTTCAAAAGCGTTGAAAAACTCTTCTTGGGTGCGCTCTTTGTTGGCAAAAAACTGCACATCATCAATCAAAAGAAGGTCTAGCGAGTGGTAACGCTCTTTGAATTCATCAAAAGTTTTGCGTTGGTAGGCCTTAACCACATCGGAAACAAACTGCTCGGCATGGATGTAGAGAACTTTGGCATCAGGACGCTCAGCCAACAGTTTGTTACCCACCGCATGCATCAAATGGGTCTTACCCAAACCCACGCCACCGTAAATGAACAAGGGGTTGTATAACTGACCCGGCATCGTGGCCACATGCATGGCTGCTGCGCGTGCCATGCGGTTCGCGGTGCCTTCGACCAACGTGTCAAAGGTCAACGCGGTGTTCAAACGTGTTCGTGGGCCGCTGGGAATGCCTTCTTCCAACCCAACAAAGCTTTCAGGCAAGGATTCCAGCTCTTGAGAAAAAGGAACAGTTTTAATTTTGACGGGGGATTCTTTGGGAGTGATTGCTAACTCAACCAAAATGTTTTGGCCGTGAAGTTGTTGCAACAAACCGGCAATTCGATGGGCGTATTGCGCTCGAATCCAGTCTAATTTGAAGCGATTACCAACAAAAATAACGACTTTGCTGAAGTCTTCTGCTAGGTGAGCGACCAGTGGCTTGATCCATGTATTGAACTGTTGCTCGGGGAGTTCTTGGGCCAACTGATCGACGCAAGCCTGCCATAAACCTTCACCAGAAGAGGGAGGTAAACCGTCAGAGGGGAAAGAAGAAAGGCCGGAATTCATGCGGGGTGGATCTGTGGATAGCTGCCTTAAAAAGACAGGCAATAGAGCACTTTATCAAAAATTTATCCACAGGACCAGTGGCCAAGACTTGTTTTTACAAAAACCAGTTAAAAAGAGAATGAATAAAAGCCTGCAAGTGCCCTAAAAATTTGAGATAATCATCGGTTTCCCTGATCTCTTCAGGGCTTAGCTTTTTGGAAAAATCATGAAACGCACTTATCAACCATCTAAAACTCGCCGCGCCCGTACACACGGCTTTTTGGTTCGTATGAAAACACGCGGTGGCCGCGCCGTGATCAACGCACGCCGCGCTAAAGGCCGCAAGCGTTTGGCTGTCTAATTTTTGCCCGCTGAACAGAAGCCCGCGAGCCAAGCGCCGTGGAATGTCTGAAGCAGTGGTCAGAATTTCAGGCCGTCATGTCGGCAGGCACAGTGGCACGTACGCCGCATTTTGTGTTGCACCAGTGGCAACCGTCTGCCAAAGCCTCCACAGGGTCTGGGTTTGAAGAAACCCCGGCCCTGTTTCTTGATGGTGTCTTAAAGATAGGCGCGCTCACTCCCAAACGATGGGCCAAGCGCGCTGTCACACGCAACCTGATACGACGTCAAGTTCACGCTGTCTCACGTGAATTTGAACCAAGCCTCAAACCCGCCGCTTATGTGGTTCGTTTGCGTGCAACGTTTAATCCGCAAAAGTTTGTCAGTGCCTCCTCGGAGGCTTTAAAACAAACGGTGCGAGAAGAGCTCAAACAATTGTTTGGCCACGTGAGAGTTGCGTGATGCAATCCGTTTTGATCACATTGGTGCGCGGCTATCGGTTGTTGCTAAGTCCGTGGCTAGGCTCTGCATGTCGGTTTGAACCCACGTGTTCGATGTATGCGTTGCAGGCGCTACAAGAACACGGTGCGGCAAAGGGGGGTTATTTAACCCTGCGCCGTTTGGGACGTTGCCATCCTTGGTGTGTAGGTGGGCATGATCCTGTGCCTCCTGCTTTGTTTACCTCTTTGACCTCTTCCAACTCTGGAAAGAAAACTTCATCATGAATGACTTTCGCCGCACCGTTTTGTGGGTGATTTTTGGCTTCTCCATGGTTCTTTTGTGGGACCAGTGGCAAGTTCATAACGGAAACAAAGCCACGTTTTTTCCAACGCCTGCACAGCAGGTGAAAGCCGCCGAAGCCACGGCGTCAGCCGTGCCGCAGGCAGTGGGTGTTCCCGCTGCGGTTACGCCACCAAACACAGCCACAGTGCCGGCTGTGGAAACACGTGCAGCAACCAAAGAGTGGGTGCAAGTTGAAACGGATTTATTCAAACTCAGCTTTGACACCGAAGGCGGCACATTGGCGCGCGTGGAATTGTTGAAACACGAAGATGAACACAAACCAGGCCACCACATCGTGTTGTTGGACGACGGCAAAGAGCGCATCTACACCGCACAAACGGGGTTGATTTCAAGCACACCTGGCGTGGCGTTGCCCACCCACAAATCGGTGATGACAGTTCGTCCGGGCGTACGCAAACTCAAAGATGGTGACAACGAGTTGTCCATCACGTTTGAGTCTGCAGCCCAAGGTGGTGTGAAGTTGGTGAAAACCTACACCGTCAAGCGCGGCGCTTACGACATGGCCGTGAAGCACGACATCGTGAACACGGGCACACAAGAGGTGGCGCCTCAGTTGTATTTCCAATTGGTGCGTGACGGCAACAAACCTGCTGGCGAGTCATCGTTCTATTCCACGTTCACGGGCCCTGCGATTTACACAGAAGCCAAGAAGTACCAAAAAGCAGAATTCGCGGACATCAAAAAGAAAAAAGTGGATGTTGAAAAACAATCCAACACAGGTTACATCGCCATGGTGCAGCATTACTTTGCCAGCGCTTGGATCTTGCCCGATGGCATGAGCCGTGACATTTCTTTGGATGCCGTGGACATTGGTTCGACCATGCCAGATTGCTGCTACCGCGTGACGGCCATTTCCCCACTCGAAGCCATCAAGCCAGGTCAAACCAAGAGTGTGACGGCGACGTTTTATGCCGGCCCACAAGAAGAGAAAAAACTCGAAGCCTTGTACCCAGGCTTGGAGTTGGTCAAAGACTATGGTTGGTTGACCATTTTGGCCAAACCCTTGTTCTGGCTGTTGGATCAACTCAACAGCATTTTGAAAAACTGGGGCTGGTCCATCGTAATGTTGGTGGTGTTGCTCAAAGCCGGTTTCTATTGGCTCAATGCCCACGCCTACCAAAGCATGGCCAAGATGAAAGCCATCAATCCCAAAATCATGGACATGCGTGAACGTCTGAAAGACAACCCGCAACAAATGCAAATGGAGATGATGAAAATTTACCGCGAAGAGAAGGTCAACCCCATGGGTGGTTGCTTGCCGATCGCGATTCAAATCCCCGTGTTCATTGCTCTGTATTGGGTGTTGTTATCAACAGTTGAAATCCGCAATGCACCTTGGTTAGGTTGGATTCACGACCTGTCCGCTCCCGACCCCTATTTCATTTTGCCTTTGGTGATGACGCTCACAACGCTGTTGCAAACCGCCTTGAACCCCGCACCACCAGACCCCATGCAAGCCAAGATGATGTGGATCATGCCGCTGGCTTTCAGTGTGATGTTCTTC